>NZ_JBEZLA010000005.1:141164-179595 GCF_040651925.1 Streptomyces sp. NPDC048349
CCCCGCCGCCGCGGCCGCCCCGGCCCCCCCCCGCGCCCCGGGCGGCGCGGCCCCTCAGCTGCATGGGGAGGGCGATGTTCTGGGCCGTCGTCAGGAAGGGCAGCAGGTTGCGGGCCGTCTGCTGCCAGACGAAGCCCACCGCCTCCCGGCGGTAGCGCAGGCGGTCCCTGGCGGACATCTCCAGCAGGTCGTAGCCGTCGACGGTGGCGGTCCCCGCCGTGGGGGCGTCCAGACCGGCCAGGATGTTCAGCAGGGTGGACTTGCCGCTGCCGGACGCTCCGACCAGGGCCACCAGATCGCCCTGCGCCACGGTCAGTTCGAGCCCCTGCAACGCCTGTACCTCGACCCCGTCGGTGCTGAAGATGCGCACCAGGCGGTCGCAGACGATCGTGCTGTCCGTCCCGCTCGGACGGGGTGCGGCGGCGGCCAGGGCCTGCCGGCGCAGCTCTTCGTAGGTCGGCTGCTCGGTGTTCACCGCTGGTCTCCCGCTCTCAGCTCGGTGGAGATCTGTCGTCTGCCCGATATCGCCGCTTCGGCGAGCACGGCCGCGGCGGCCACCGCAGCCAGGCCGAGCGCCTGCGTGAGCAGGGGCCGGGCGGTGGGCCGCAGCCCGGCCGGTACCTGTGCACCGATCAGCGCGGAAAGGTCCACGGCCGGCCCGAGCAGGGCCACGGCCGCCGCCGCGACCAGCCCGCCGCCGAACGCCGCGACGAGCGCCAGCGGCAGTGATTCGGCCAGGACCAGCGCCACGCCCTGGCGCGGCCGCAGGCCCATGGTGCGCAGCCGCGCGAGCAGCGCGGCCCGCTCGGGCGCGGCCCGCACCAGCGTCAGCAGCACGGCCAGCACGGCGAATCCGGCGGCGCCCGCGACCGATGCCCAAAACAGCCGTCCGGCCGCGTGCTGGAGCGGGTCGGCGGCGAGTTCGGCGACGATGTCGGCACTGGTCCGCACCACGACGTGGCCGGCGGTCGCGGCCGGTGTGGTGGCGTGCACCAGCTCCTCGAGCCGCTCCGCTCCGGTGTCTCCGAGGGCGAACCAGTGGTTGGGGCTGGAGACGTGGGGCGCCAGCGCGGCGGTCGGTGCCGCGGGCAGCACGAGGGTGGCGGCCCCGCTGCCCGACAGCGCGGGCGTGCCGTCCACCACGGCAGCAGCCCTGACCTGGAGTTCCTCTCCGCGCACCCGCAGCCGGAAGGCCTGGTCCCCGGCGCGCGCGACCAGGTCGCTGCTGAACAGCGCGGGCAGGGGAGCGCCCGGGGCGCCCCCGGAGAGCAGCGCCGGGTCGAAGCGGCCGCGTCCGACGGCACGGGCCAGCTCCGCGTACGCCACGGGGTCGACGACGACCACCGTCACCTGCGGGGAGCCCCGGTCGGTGCCGAAGACGAACGCGTCCTCCTCCACCCACGCGGGGACCGGCGTCCTCACCCCGGGCAGTGCGTTCGCGGCCCGGATCAGTTCCGGAGTCAGGGAGGCACCCGCGGGCGCGGCGATCCGGAGGTCGCCGCCGACGGCCTGCCGCGCGACCTGGAGCCGCCCGCTGTCCACCGACCCCAGCACCGTGGCCCCGAAGCCGGCCGTGGTGACGGCGCACATCAGGGCGATCAGCGGCAGGACCGAAGGCCGCCCGCGGCCGCCGCCCGCACCGCCCCCGCCGCCCCGGGCGGCGCGGGCCAGCCCGAGGAAGCCGACCAGGCCGGGGCGCCGGCCGGCCGCCCGGGCCGGCGCCCCGACGAGGGCGGGCTGGAGCCGGGCGAGCAGCAGCGCACCGGACAGGGCGAGCAGCAGCGGGGCGGCCACCAGCAGCGGATCGAGTCCGGAGGCGGTGGCGACGCCGCGGCGGCGCACCTCCACCACGGCGGCGGCGGTGGCGGCGAGGACCAGCGACTCGGCGACGAGGCGGCGCCGGGGGCTCGGCCCGCGCGGCGCGGACAGCAGCACGAACGCCCGTACGGGAAAGGCCAGCAGGGCGAGAAGCGCCACGGCGGACGCGGCGACCAGCGAGGCCGTCAGCCGGGGAGTCGGCAGCAGCCGCACGGCGAGCCAGGCGGCGAGCGCGGCGGCCGGCAGCACGGTGACGGCGCCCTCCCCGAGGAGCCGGCCCACCAGCGAGCGGCGTGAGCCGCCGCGGGCCGACAGCAGGCGCAGCTCGGCCCCGCGCCGGTCGCCGGTGAGCGCGGCGGCCAGGCAGAACACCACCACGGCCACCCCCGCGACGCCGGCCGGGCCGATCGCGGCGAGCGGAGCGGCGCCCTGCTGCCGGGCCTCGGCCCGCCGGAACAGTTCGGGAAGGCGGGAGCTGATGCGCAGGTCGGGCCGCTCGACGGCGGCGGACAGCGCGGACGCGGTGGGGCCCGTGACGAAGGAGGCGATCTCCCGTGCGACACCGGGCAGCCGATCGGCCCGCAGGACGCCGGTGTCCACCGGGAGCCGCCAGAAGAACTCGGTGCCCTCGCCCCAGGACCCGATCCGGTCGAGGCCGTCCGCGCCGACGAGCGCGGCGGTCTGCCAGTACACCTTGGGAGGGGAGTTGGGGGTGAGGTTCTGACAGGCCTTGTTCAGGCACGGCAGGTCGGTCCAGTAGACGTCGGCGGGGTCGGCGGCGTCGTACAGTCCGACGACCTCGGCCCGGAGCGGTCCCAAGAGGCTCGGCGCGGCGTCGAGCACGGTGCCGAGCGGCGCCCCCAGGGTCTCGGAGGCACTGCGCGACAGGGCCACCTGGAGCGGGGCGCCCGGTTCGCCGCCGCCCGGCCAGCGGCCCGCGACCAGCGAGGCGTGGGCAGCGGCCTCGGGGAGGTGGACCAGGGTGAGCCGGGGGTCGACCCCCTCCGGCCGGTCCAGGCCCGGGGTGGCCAGGTCGCGGGCCTTCACCCCGCGCGCGCCGTGGACGGGACCGCTCGCATCGAGGCGGAACGCCCCGCCGGTGCGCGCACGCAGGGCGGCCAGGACGGAGTCGAGGTCCTGCGGGGTCATCGGGCCGCCGCGGGAGGTGGCGGTGGCGACCAGGCTCGTCGGCCCCGGGCCCTGCTCGTGCAGGAAGGAGCGCAGGGCCCGGTCGGCGCCGCGGTCCACGGCGCGCGGCAGCGCGGCCGCCAGCAGTACGGCCACGAAGGCCAGGGCGGCCCCGAGCAGGGTCGACAGCGGCGCCGCGCGCAGTCGGGTGCGTACCCAGGATGCGGGGCGGTGGCCGCGCACGCGGGCGGTGTCCGGGGCCGGGCGGGTCACATCTCCTCCAAGAGGCGCAGCCGGTCGGCGGCGCCCCGTGCGGTCCGGTCACGGCGGCCGCCGAGCACGGCCGACAGCAGGGGCACCGCGGCGATCGCGGCGGCCATCAGCAGCGTTCCGGCGGTGGGCAGGTCCACCAGCACCGCGGGTACGGGCCGCCGCGCGGCCGGCGTCAGGACGACCAGCGGAACCACCAGGTGCACGATGGCGGCGCCCAGCCCCAGCCCGACGGCGGTGCCGAGGCCGACCAGGACACCGTTCTCGGCGGCGGCCGTGCGGCCCAGCGCGCGGCGGGGCGCACCCAGCGCCGTCAGCACCGCGAACTCGCGGGCCCGCTCCCGCCCGGCCGCCGCGGCGGAGGCTCCGAAGCCGATCGCCGCCAGCACCGCGCAGGCCGCCGCGAGGGCGGCGAGCGCGCCCTGCGGACCGGCGCTCAGCGGGTCCTCCAGGAGGGCGGCGGCCACCTCCTCGCGCAGCTGAGCCTGTTGCCCGCCGGCCCCCGCCCGCAGCTCGGCGGCGGCGCGCGCCGGGGCGGGGTCCGCGGCGGAGGCGGCGGGCAGCCACCACTCCGCGGTCGGCGGCAGCTCCCGCCCCGTGTCGGACGCCAACAGCCGCCCGGCGGTGGCCAGATCGACGGCGAGGGCGGTGTCCCCGGCCACCGGCAGCGAGCCGACGGCGGCGGTGATCCGCACCGGCACGGTGGCGCCGCCCAGCGGCACGGGGACCAGGTCGCCGACGGCCGCCCCGACGGAGGCGAGGTAGCCGCGGGTGGCGATCCCGGGCACCTCGGCGGCGGGCGGCGGCCCCGCCAGCAGGCCGAGCTGGACACCGCCGGCGGTGTCCGTGCCGCCGCGGTAGCGCACCCGGAGCAGCGCCGGGCCGCCCGGAGCGTCCTGCGCGGGCAGGAGTTCGGCGGCGGGGGCGGCGCCGGACAGCGCCGGCGCCTTCAGGGTCCAGCCGGGCGGGCTCGCGGGCAGGGGCACGGGCACCGCCGCCGCGCCCGGGTCCCCGGCGACCGCGAGGCGGCGTACGGTCAGCTCCCCGGGCTGCTCGGGGGCGCCGGTCCCGGGCCGCTCGGGCAGGCGGCCCGGGCCGTCTTCGAGGCCGTACGAGACCACGAGCCCGGCCAGGCTCAGCGGCGCGGCAACCGACCCGAGGGGTGCTCCGGCCAGCGCGTCGAGGTCCACCGAGAGGGTGGCCTCCCCGGTGTCGGGGAGCTGGAGCATGGGGCTGCGGTGGGTCAGGCCGAACCGGTCGCGCAGCAGCAGGCCCAGACCGGGGCGGCCGCCCGCCCGAGGAGTCTGGGCGGTCACCTCGAGGTCCAGCCGCCGGGGCTGTCCCGGCAGCTCGATGCCGCCGCCCGCCGGCCCGCGCGCGGCGGCGAGCGGCGCGAACAGCTCGCGCATGTCCCGTCCGTCCCGCAGGTCGGCCCGCAGCGGTACCCGGTCGGCGACCCCGGCGGCGTCCAGCGCGAGCACCTGTCCGGTCCGCCCGCCGGGCAGTTCCTGCTTCGTACGGATCACCGGGATCACCCGTTCGCCGCCGGGCAGCGAGGCGTACCGGCCGCCCCGACCCAGCGGGGCCAGTTCGCTGCCGGAGATCCGCAGGCCCCCGGCGGTGGCGAAGTCGGCCTGGTCGCGCTGCGAGGCGGTCCAGGCGGTGTGCTGGCCCAGCGCCAGGACCCCGCTCGACACGGCGAGGACGAGCAGGAGGACCGGGCCGGTGGCCCGCCTCGGCCGGCGGGCGAGCTGCCAGCCGGTCAGCGCCGGGCCGAGCCCCCGGCCGCGCGCCGCGAGCCGGCCGCCGAGGCGCGCGGCGAACGGCAGCAGCCGCAGGACCAGCAGGGTGCCCGCGCACAGGGCGAGGGTCGGCGCGGCGACGAGCACCGGGTCGACGCCGAGTCCGCCGCCCGCCCCGGCCGGGGCGGGCGGATGCTCGGCGCCGCTGTACCGGGCGAGCTGCTGGTAGGCGAGGACGGCGAGTGCCACCAGCGCCAGGTCCGCGCCGGACCGGGCGGCCCCGGCGACGAGGGCCTGGCGGCGGCCGCTGCGGCGCAGGGCGGCGGCCCCCGCGCCGCGCAGCGCGGCGGGCAGCGCGGTGAGCGCCACGCACCCGAGGGCGCAGGCGGCCGCGACGGGCCACAGCAGCCAGGTTCCGGAGGTGTTCAGGGGCACCCGCGACAGCGGGCCGAACCCGCTGAGGAGGTCGAGCAGGGGCGGGGTGAGCAGGGGTGCCAGGACGGCGGCGGGCAGGGCCAGGAGCAGCGATCCGGCGACGCCGAGGGCGCCGAGCCGGCCGCGGGAGGCGCCGCGCGCGGTGAGCAGCACCCGCTCGGGCTCCTGGCGGTCCGTCAGCAGCTGGGCGACCAGCAGCAGGGCGGCCGCGGCGAGGACGGCGAGCTGGAGCGCGCCGACCAGCAGGGAGGACCGGGCGACGAGCTGACCGGACTCCAACTCGCCCAGCAGCGCGGGGAGTTCGGTTTTGATCTGGAACCCGGTGGGTGGTGTGACGCCCGCTTCTGCGGTGCCGGTGCCGGTGCCGGTACCGGTGCCGGTGCCGGTGCTTGGGCCAGGGCCGCCCGCCAGGCCCGCCGCGCGCTCGCGCAGAGCACGCGCCTCGGCGCCGCGCACGGCGGCGAAGTCGGCGGTGAGCAGCGAGGCGCGGCTGTTCTGCGGAAGCCCGCCGGCGGTGAAGGCGGTGTCGTCGACGAGCAGCGGGCCGTAGGTGGTGAAACTGCTGACCTGGATCTCGCGGCCGCCGAGCGGGTCGAGCCGCCAGTACGGGTCCGCCGGATCGGCTGCCCGGTACACGCCGGTGACCAGCACGGTGAGCGGGGCGCCGCCGTAGCGGTCGGCCAGTCGCACCTCGGCGGGCAGCGCGGCCCCGGTCAGCCCGAGCCGGACGAGCGCGGCTGGCGGCACGGCCACCGCCAGCGGCGCGGACGGGCCGCCGGCGCCCTGGGGGGCCGGTCGGCCCGCCGCCTGCGGCCACTGGCCCGCGAGCAGCCGTACGCGCTCCCGGTCGAAGGAGGCGAGAAGCGTCAGATCGGCCTCTTTGCCGGGGGCGGCGGCGCCCGGCAGGCCGTACGGGCGGCTGCGCGCCAGGCTCTCGACGCCGACCGGGAGCCGGCCGAACAGCGCGCCCGCGAAGCCCCGTACGGCCGCGTCGTCCTGGGTGCGCGCCGAGGCCGGTCGCTCGCCGGTCACCAGCACCGTGGCCCGGTCCCGGCCCGGTCCCTGGAGGGCCTGGCGCAAGCCGGCCTCACCCACGCCGCGCGTGAAGGCGAACAGGGCCGTCAGGACGGTCGTGGTGATCAACACGGTGAGCAGTACGGCGGCGGCGAGCGGCAGTCGCCCGCGCAGCCGGCGCACGACGAAGCCGAGCATGTGCCTGTTCCTCCCCCGTCCGGACCCCTGGCACCGGATAGCGGACGATGCTTTCAGATTCGAACGCACAGGGGAAGGGACTTGCGCGAAGGATGTGACGGATGAGCAAATTCGAGCAGGAGGGGCCTACGCCTCGGGGGCCATTCCCCTCCACCGGCTGATTCGAGTACCAGGGGGAGCCCGCACCATGACGCAGCATCAGGACGGCACGGCGCCACCCATGGTCGTGGTGGACGACGTCCACCGCAGCTTCGGCAGCGGACCGCGGACCGTGCACGCCCTGCGCGGCGTCTCGTTCGAGGTGCGCCGCGGCGAACTCACCGCGCTCAAGGGCCGCTCCGGCTCCGGCAAGACCACCCTGCTGAACCTGGTCGGCGGTCTGGACACGCCGACCACGGGAGCCGTCCTGCTCGACGGCGCCCCGCTGGCCGCGCTCGACGAGGCCGGCCTGCTGGCGCTGCGCCGGGACCGCATCGGCTTCGTGTTCCAGTCCTTCGGCCTGATACCCGTCCTCACCGCCGCCGAGAACGTCGGGGTCCCGATGCGGATGCGCAAGATGCCCGCCCCGCAGCGGGAGGAACGCGCCCGGACCCTGCTCGCCCTGGTGGGGCTGGCCGAGCACGCGGAGCAGCGCCCCGGCGAACTCTCCGGCGGTCAGCAGCAGCGGGTGGCGGTGGCCCGCGCCCTCGCCAACGAACCCGACCTGATCATCGCGGACGAGCCGACGGGTCAGCTCGACTCGGAGACCGGGCGCTCCATCATGCGGCTGCTGCGGGCGGTGGTGCGCAGCGAGGGTGTCACGGCGCTGGTCGCGACCCACGACCCGGCCCTGATCGAGCTGGCCGACCGGGTGGTGGAACTGCGCGACGGCCGCATCGTCGACGAACACCGGCCGCAGGACCTCTGAGGGGATCGGGCGGCGCGCGGAAGGGCCGCGGTCCGCCGTCCACGGGCGGCCATGGCGGACAGTGGGCCGCGTGGATGTGGAAGAGATCATCGACACGCTGTACGCACTGCCGCCGGCGCGGTTCACCGCGGCTCGGGACGAGGCCGCGGCCCGCGTGAAACGGGCCGGGGACCCGGCGGCCGGGAAACGGATCGCGGGCCTGCGCCGCCCCACGCTCGCGGCCTGGACGTCGAACACGCTGGTCCGCGCGAAGCCGGGCGAGGTCGAGCAGTTCCGCCAGCTCGGGCAGGCGCTGCGGGCGGCGCACCGGTCCCTGGACGGGGAGCAGTTGCGGGAGCTGTCCCACCAGCAGCACGTGGTGATCGGGGCCCTGGCGCGCGAGGCGCTCCGGCTGGCGCAGGAGGCCGGTACGGCGGTCTCCGAGACGGTGCTGCGGGAGGTCGAGCAGATCCTGTACGCCGCCCTCGCCGACCCCGAGGCGGCACAAGCCTGGGCCTCCGGCCGGCTGGCGAAGGCCCCTGCCCTGTCGACGGAGTTCCCCGGCGTGGACCCGGACGCCGTACCGCCCGCGCCCCAGCCCCCGCCGGCGACGCCGCCCCCCGCGGCGCGGCCCGCGCGCGCCGAGCGGCGCACCGACCGCCGGGTGGAGGCGGCCCGGGCCGCCGCCCAGGACGCGGAGTGGGCCGCCACGGCCCGGGAGGACGAGCTGCGCCTGGCCGAGGAGGCGCGCCAGCGGGCGGTCGAGGAGGCGGCGGCCGCCGACGCCGAACTGGAGCGCGCCCGGGCCGCCCGGGACCGCGCGTACGCCGCCGTGGCCGAGGCCGAGGAACGGCACCGCGAGGCGGGCCGCACGGCAGGGGAGGCCCGCCGCGCGGCCAAGGCCGCCGCCCGCCGCCTGAGGTCCCTGACGAACGACACGGCCGACGAGACCGGGGGTGACGGGGGCGACGAGGGCGGCTGACGGACCGCCCGGGCGGCGCGAGCCTACGCGACGGGCCCGGTCGCCCCCGGCTAGACGGCCTGGAGGCAGTGGTCGACCAGCGACTCCCTCACCGCGGCCGGGAGCGAGGGGTTCTCGGCCGTCGCCCGCGCGAGGTCCTCGTCGGCGGCGTCGAGCAGGCCGACCACGGCCTGCGGCGCGAGCACGGGATGGGCGGCGGCGCCCCCGACCGCACGGGCGGCTCGTGCCGGGCGGCGGGTCACGGGCGGACCGCCTGCTGCGAGGTCGCGGCCAGGGCCTCGGTCAGGGCCCGGGCGTACGGGTGGGGGCGGCGACGGCGGGGGAGCAGGACGCCGATGTGCCGGGCGGGGCGCGGGGGTTCGACGCGGATCGCCTTCACCTCAGGCGACGGGGCCAGGGAGACGTGCGGGACCAGGCTGACGCCCACACCCGCCGCGACCAGGCTCTGCGCGAAGAAGTAGTCGGTGGTGGACGCCCCCACCCGGAGGTCGAAGCCGGCGAGTTCCGCGTAACGCCGCAGGAACGCCTCGGTCTTGAGACAGCCCACCACCCAGCGCTCGGCGGAGAGTTCGCCCAGCCCCAGCGAGGACCGGTCCGCGAGCCGGTGACCGCGCGGCAGGACCAGCCAGAGCGGGTCCTCCATCAGCGGCACCCAGTCGAGCGCCGGGCGCTCGCCCGGCCGTACGGGCGGCGGCCCGTCGAAGTGGTAGGCGAGCGCGAGGTCGGCCGCGCCGGCGCGGACCATCGGCACCGCAGCCTCCGGCTCGCTCTCCAGGACCGTCAGTTCCACCTCGGGATGCGCGGCCACGAACACGGCGAGCGCGGCGGGCAGCAGACGGCGGCCGCCGCTGGTGAAGGTGGCCACGGTCAGGCGCGGCCGCGGTGCGGTGAGCCGGTCGATCTCGTGGCGGACCTGGTCCAGTTCGCAGGAGATCACCTCCGCCGCCTCCACCAGAAGCCGTCCGGGCTCCGTGAGGGTCACCCCGCGGGTGCTGCGCACGGCGACCGGCCGGCCCAGGGTGCGTTCCAGTGCGGCGATGTGCTGGGAGACCGCCGAGGGGGTCAGGAGCAGGGCTCCGGCGGCCTTGTTGAAGCTGCCGTGCTCCGCCACGGCCCGCAGGACGCGCAGCCGCTGCACATCGATCATCAGTTTTCCTTAACCCCGGTTCAGTGGATCACCAGTTCCGCTGGGGACCCTACAGCGGCAGAGTCGAGCGCATGAACACGATTCTTGTCATCGGCGGGAGCCGGTACTTCGGAAAGTCCCTGGTCCTCAAGGCGCGCGACGCCGGCCACCAGGTCACCGTGCTCAACCGGGGCTCCAGCGCCCCGCCCGCCGGAGTCGGCCACGTCCTCGCCGACCGCGACGACGAGGAAGGGCTGCGCGCGGCGCTGGGCCCGCGCACCTTCGACGCCGTCATCGACCAGGTCTGCTACACCCCCCGGCAGGCCGCCGTCGCCCGGCGCGTCTTCGCCGGGAGGGCCGGCCGGTACGTGATGACCTCCACGATGGAGGTGTACGACCCCGCAACCCTCCCCGGCCCGGCGGCGGCCGACGGCCCGGTCGGCGGCCGGGGCAGGAGGCCGTTCCCGCACCGGGTCACCGAGGACTCCCTCGACCTGGCGCGGGCCCCGCACACCACGCCCGCCGAGCCGCACGCGGACCCCGCCCGCGCCTACGCCGAGGGGAAGCGGCAGGCCGAGGCCGTCTTCCTGCGCGATCCCGCCTTCCCCTTCGTCTCCGTACGGACCGCCCACGTCCTGGGCGGCGGCCGGGAGGAATGGACCGGGCGGCTGGCCCACTACGTGGAGCGGATCGCCTCCGGGACTCCGGTCGACGTGCACGCAGCCCCGCACGCCACCTCGTTCATCCATCACCGGGAGATCGCGGACCTGCTGTACTGGGCGGCCGTGCAGAGCTTCACCGGGCCGGTGAACGCGGCCTCCGACGGCGTGCTCGACGTGACGGGCCTGTGCGAGCTGGTCGCCGCGCAGCTCGGGCGGCGGCCGCGGTACCGGGTGGTCGAACAGGGCGCAGCCGCCTCGCCGTTCTCCTTCGACCGCGCCTACGCCATGGACAACGGGCGTGCCGCCGCCCTCGGTTTCGGCTTCGGCAGGGTCACCGGGTGGCTGCCGTCGGCGATAGCCGAGGCGGCCTCGTGCGGGGCCGGGCGGTCGCCCCTGTAAAAACCGTCCCGTGGGGTTGGGTAGGGTGCCGGTCGTCGGGTGAGATCTGCGTGGGAGACATGAGTTGATGAGTGGTCAGCAGCCGGGCAGGGGCGATTCCCCTCAGGTCTTCCAGCCGCTGGCCGGAGACGATCCGACGACCATCGCCGGCTACCGGCTCGCCGCCAAGCTCGGCGCGGGCGGCATGGGCAAGGTGTACCTCTCGTACACACCCGGCGGCCGGCCCGTGGCGATCAAGGTGATCAGGCCGGAATTCGGCGAAGACGCCGAGTTCCGCCGCCGGTTCACCCAGGAAGTGCAGTCCGCGCAGCGGGTGCAGGGGCTGTTCACCGCCCCCGTCATCGACGCCGACACCGACAGCGCCCAGCCCTGGCTGGCCACCGCGTACGTGCCCGGCCCCTCGCTCGCCGACGCGGTGGCCGCGCACGGCGCGCTGCCCGTCGAGGCGGTGCTGCTGCTCATCGCCGGCATGGCCGAGGCCCTGCACGTCATCCACGGCGCCGGCATCGTCCACCGCGACCTCAAGCCGTCCAACGTGCTGCTCGCCGCGGACGGCCCCCGCGTCATCGACTTCGGCATCGCCTACGCCGCCGACGCGACCTCCCTCACCGGCAGCGGGGTGACCATCGGGACCCCCTCCTTCATGGCTCCGGAGCAGGCCGCCGGACGCAAGGTGACTCCGGCCACCGACGTCTTCGCGCTCGGCCAGGTCGCCGCGTACGCCGCCACCGGAACCCCGGCCTTCGGCGAGGGCACCTCGCACGGCGTCCTCTACCGGATCGTCCACGAGGAGCCCGACCTCAGCGGGGTCCCGGAGCGGCTGACCGAACTGGTCACCCGGTGCCTCGCCAAGGACCCCGAGGCCCGGCCGTCCCTGTCCGAGATCATCGCGCTCTGCCAGGCCGCCAACGCGGAGACGGTGCTGCGCCGCCCGGAGGACTGGCTCCCGGCCCCCGTCGCCGCCGACATCACGGTGCGCGCCGCCGCCCCCGCCCCGGTGCAGACGCCGCCGCCCCCGGCGACCGCCCCGGCCGTGCCGGCGTACGCGCCCACCGCGCCGGCGGCTCCGGCGACCCCGCCCCCGGGCTTCGGTCCGGCGCCGCAGCAGCACACGCAGCCGCACCAGCCTCAGCAGCAGCCGCACCAGCCTCAGCAGCCCCCGCACTCGTACCCCACACCCCCGCCCGCGTCCGCCCCGGCCCCCGGATCCGCCGCCGCGCAGGCCCACGCGCACGCCTACGCGCCGACGCAGTTCCCGGCGCAGCAGCACGTCCAGCAGCCGCAGCCGCAGCCCCTACCGCAAGCGCCGTACCCCGGACCGTTCGTGCCGCCGTCCGCGCAGCCCCCGAAGAAGTCCGCCAGGAAGGGCGTGCTCATCGCCTTGGCGGCCGTCCTGGTCTTCGCCATGGCGGGCAGCGCCACGGCCTACGTCCTGCTCAAGGACAACGACAAGGGAGGCCGGGCGGCGCAGGGCAGCGGCTCCTCGCAGGACAAGGGCAAGCAGGCCGACCAGGCCGGGGGAGGCCAGACGGGCTCGGCCAAGCCGAGCGCCAAGCCGAGTCCCAAGGCCGATCCCAAGCCCACCGAGCACAAGGGCATCAACCTCACCGCCGGCTACCACCTGACGCTCGGGGACGAGGACGTCCGGCCCCAGGACGGTGAGGACGGCGGCTACGAACTCTCCTACGACACCGGCGGATACCTCGACGCGGAGACCTCGGAAGGGAACATGGTCCTGCTCGATCCCGGCCAGGAGGGCTCCCTCGCCGTCTGCCGCGCCGAGACGCGCTTCACGAAGAACATCTACCTGAACAAGCTCTCCAAGGGGCGGCAGATCTGCGTCACCACCGGCACCGGGCACCTGGGCCTGGTGACGGTGCAGGGCTTCTCCGCCGAGAACTCGCCCAGCAAGTACATGACGCTGGACGTGACGGTCTGGCGCAACGCGGTCCGCTCCGGCACGGGCGGCTGACCCCGCGGGCCGGTCGCCTCGCCGGAACCGGACCTCGGGGGCCGTCGTCTGAGACCCCGTGTGGATGAGACGAAGAATCGCAGCCCTGCTGACAGCCCTGCTCGCGACCCAGGTGGGAGCCCTGGTCAACCCCGCCTACGCGTGCGGGTGCGGGGCGATGGTTCCCGACGGACAGTCCCGGATCGCGGTCGAGCGGGAGACGTCCGTCGTGCGCTGGGACGGCCGTACGGAACAGATCCTCATGCGGTTCACCGTCGGCGGGGACGCGCAGCGGGCCGCCTGGATCATGCCCGTGCCCGGGCGGGCCACGGTGGAACTGGGCGACCGAAGCGTGTTCGGCGACCTGGACCGGCTCACCCGGCCCGAACGGCAGACCCGGAGCTACTTCTGGCCCCGGGGAGGCGACTGGCCCTTCTCCTCCGGGATCCGGGACGGCGCAGGCGCCGCACTGCCCGGCAGCAGCGACACGGGCGTCGGCGTCGTCGGCCGCGAGCAGCTCGGCGACTTCGACGTCGCGCGTCTGACCGCCACCGACCCGGACGCCCTGGAGAACTGGCTGGAGTCCAACGGCTTCAAGCTCCCCGACCGGCTCGCGACCGAGGTCAAGCCGTACGTCGACCAGAAGTGGGAGTACGTGGCCGTACGACTGGCCCCCCGGCAGCAGGGCAAGCCGCTGCGGGGGGACCTGGACCCGCTGAAGATCCGCTTCGAGAGCACGGCGCTCGTCTATCCGATGCGGCTCTCCCGGATGGCGAAGACCCCCCAGTCCCTCGGCCTGTACGTCCTGGCCGACCACCGGATGGAGCCCAGCTCGACGATCGGCGGATCTGCACCCGAGGTGACCTTCGCGGGGAAGGTCACCCCCACGGGCGGAGCCCTCGCCGAACTGACCGGCCGCGCACCGGTGTTCCTGACCGCCATCGAACAGCGGTTCCCCGAACCGGGCCGCATCGACGCCGACCACGAACTGCGGGCCACCGCCAAGGACACCCCCTACCGCCGCGTCGTCTACCGCAACGAGCTGCTCACGGTGGGGGACGGCATCCCGGTCTGGCTCCTGACGGTGTCCGCCGCCCTCGTCGCACTGGCGGCGTCGGCCTTCGTGGTGCTCAGGCGCCGACGCCGCCGCGCGGCCGCGTGACTCAGAGCGGCCGGTCCGGCTGGGTCCGCCAGAACGCGCACTGGTGGTCCTCCCCGAACGAGGAACCCGGTCCCGTCCCCACCGGGCGGAGGGTGAGCACCGGGGCCGACCCGGAGCCCGGGACGACCGCCGGCCAGGGGGCCTGACCCGGCACGACGGGCGCGCCGAAGCGGGCGAAGGCCCCCCAGTAGCGCTTCATCCGGGTCGCCAGCTCCACCTGCACCGGGCTCAGCGGACGCTCACCCATCGTGAAGTCGTGCAGATAGGCCAGCTCAGCACTGTGCCCGTTCGACTGGTCCAGGCCCGGCACCTGCGCCCCGGCCAGCGTCGGCGACCGCGGATCGTCGAACTCGTACGCGAACGTCGGCACTTGGGAGGCGAACAGCTCCGCCGTCCACGCCGTGTGGCAGGCGAAGGTCGAATCGGTCAGCACGGCCGACAAGGCCAGATAGGGGGAGCCGTGCGCTTCGACCGGATAGCGCGCGAGCACCTGCGGCCCCGCGTCCCCGTACCGCGCGAGGACCTGTCCCGTGTACTGCTCCCGGGTCAGGTGCGGCTGCGTCAGCGCGACGAAGAAGCGCGCCTCGGCACGGGTGCTGCCGATCAGCACCGGCACCCTGTTCCACGTGCCGCTGCGCACGGCCCGCTCCGGATCGGCCGGCAGCAGGCCGTCGCCCGACGCCGGACCCGGGGTGGGCAGTGAACGGGCGGCGGCGACCAGAGCCGCCCCCGGGGCGCCGCGCAGGCACGCGGCCACCCCGGCCGGGTCGCCCCCGCAGCCCGCTTGCGCGGCGAACTCCCGTGCCAGGGCCTGTGCCCGGCCGCTGTCGGGCGTACGCAGCAGGGTGCACGGGCCGCTCTGCAGCACCGCCCGGTGGAAGAGACCGGCGGCCGAGGGGGCCGCCAGCAGCCCGCACACCGAACCGCTGCCCGCGGACTGCCCGGAGACCGTGACACCGTCCGGATCCCCGCCGAACGCGCCGATGTTCTCCCGGGTCCACCGCAGCGCCGCGATCTGGTCCATCAGCCCGAAGGAGCCGGACCGCACCTCGCCTGGCCCGTTCAGCTCGGGAAGGTCCAGATAACCGAGCTGCCCCAGGCGGTAGTTGATGCTGACCACCACGGTCTGGGTGAGCTCGGCCATGGTCCGCCCGCCGAACTGGGTCCCGGTGCCCTGGCTGTACGCGCCTCCGTGCATCCAGACGATCACCGGCAGCCGCGCTCCGGGGCGGGCCGTACGGGGCCGGTACACGTCCAGGTACAGGCAGTCCTCGCTGACGGCTTCCGGATCGCGCAGGCCGAACGGCGAGAACTGCAGGCAGGCCGGGGCCTGTTGGGCGGCCTCGCGCACCCCGGTCCAGCGCGGCGGCGGTTGCGGGGCCCGCAACCGGGCGGCGCCGACCGGGGCAGCGGCGTAGGGGACGCCCAGGAACTCCTGCGCCCCGTCCCGGTCCTGCCCGCGCAGGGCTCCCTGCGCAACGGCGACCACGGGCGGCTGTGGACCACCGGACCGGGCGGCCGCCGGTACCGCCGCCGCCAGCAGGGCCACGGCCAGGGCGAGCGCGGCACCGAGCCGCGGTCCCCTCCGGAGTCTCACGGGCGGAGTCCGGAGATCAGGGCGGAGGTCACCGCGTGCTCGGCCGGGCCGGTGTTCCAGTCGGCGTTCATCGGGCTCACGGCGATCCGGCCCGCGGCGACGGCCTCGAGGTCGCCGCCCTTGGCCGCGGGCCGCAGCGCCACCTTGACGGTCACCTTCCAGGTGCCGTCGCCGGAGTCGGTGAAGTCCGGCTGGAGGAAGTTCTGCGGATCCTGGAAGGTGGCGGCCACTGCGGCGGCCGTCCCCGAACTGTCAGCGCCGATCACCGGGTGGTTGACGTTGAGGCCGACCCCCTCGGGCAGCAGCCGCCCGGACCGGGCCCGCGCCCGCAGCCGGTCGATCAGTTTGACGGCGAAGTCGAGGGTCGGGCCCATCGCGTTGACGGTGGTGACCGGGTCGGGCGCGGCCAGGCCGCCCGTGCTCAGGGCGATGGCCGGCACCCCGGATTCCAGGGCGGCGACGGCGCCGCCGACCGTACCGGAGTGGGTGGCGAGCCCGGCGACGTTCGGGCCGAAGTTGGTGCCGGAGACCACGAGGTCGGGGGCCTCGCCGGCGAAGACCTCGGCCAGCCCGAAGGCGACGGAGTCGCCCGGTGTGCCGTCGACGGCCCACACCTTGGGCTCGGGGTGCTTCACCGTGAGGGTGGGGGCGCTCATCATTTTCGTGCCGGTGCCGCTCTGGTTGGTGAGCGGGGCGACGATCGTGACGTCGTGACCGGCCGCGGTCAGCCGCTCGAACGCCTTGCGGATCCCGGGGGCGCTGTAGCCGTCGTCGTTGGTCAGCAGGATCCGCAGCGGGTCGGTGTTCTGCGGAGGGGCGGCCTGCGGGGAGGCGGCCGCGGGCGCCGTACCGGCCAGGGCCGGGGTGCACAGCAGCAGGGCGGCCAGCGGCAGAACACGCTTGCTTCTCACGGGGGATGCTCCTTCGGAGAGGTGGTTGCGCGGTGGGGTCGTGCGGTCAGCGGTGCGGTGCATGCGCGGTGGATGGCGTAGTGGGTCGCGCGGTGGATGGTGTGGTGGGTCGCGCGGGGATCAGCGCACGCTGCGGATCGGGAGGATGGCGAGCGCGCCGATCAGCGACAGCGCCCCGCCGGCCAGGAAGAGCGGGGTGTAGCCCCCCAGGCCGGTGACGATGGCGGAGGCCACGAAGGGGGCGATGATCTGCGGTCCGGCGTTGGCGATGTTGAGGACGCCCATGTCGCGGGCGGCGTCCTCGGCCCGTGGCAGGACGAGGGTCACCAGGGCGGTGTCGACGGCCATGAAGCAGCCGAACGCGAGGCCGTTGAGGGCGCTGAAGACGAGCATGCCGGTCCAGGTCGGGCTCACCACGGGGACCGCCATGACGAGTCCGGCGAGGGCCGCCGAGACGCCGACGAACACCTTGCGGCGGTTCCACCGGTCCGACAACAGGCCGCCCAGCACGGTCGACAGGGCCATCGCGACCATCGACACCGGCGTGAGGACGGCCATGGCGGCGGGCGGGGTCAGCCCGGCGGGCAGCGCGATGTGGTCGTCGAGGATGTAGAGCTGGTAGCCGACGACCGAGAAGTAGCCAAGGACCATCAGGGCCCGGCCGATGAAGGCCCACCGGAAGTCGTGGTTGCCCAGGGAAGAGAGGAAGGCGGCGATGCGGGCGCCCTTGGGGCGGGCGGCAGCGGCGGCTGCCGCGGCAGCGGTGGCGGACGCGGAGCGCGGGACGTCCCGGCACACGGTGGTGAGCAGCAGCGCCGCCACGGCGACGAGGGCGCCGAAAACGAGGTAGCCCGTGCGCAGGTGGTCCGCAGTCTGGGAGGCGATGAGGACGCCGACCGTGCCGCCGATGGGCAGACCCAGCCCGACCAGCGCGGACGCGGTGCCGCGGCGGGCGGCCGGAACGCGGTCGGGCACGATCGCGGTGACCGCGGCCTGGTAGACGTTCATGGTCGCCTGCACCAGGCACCAGCCGATGCCGACGAGGAGCGCGGTGGTCACGCTGCCGAGGAAGGCCAGGGCGGCGAGCGAGGCGAAGGCGCCGCCCAGGATCCAGGGGCTGCGGCGTCCGCTGCGGTCGGAGAGGGCGCCCGCGATCGGGTTGAAGGCCGTGGCGAAGATCGAGCTGATGCCGCCGATCAGGCCCAGCACGGCGACCTTGTTGACCGGGTCTATCGCGGCGATCTGGAGGGGCAGCAGGACCGAGCCCACACCCATGTAGACCGCCAGCATGGCGGAGTTGGCGAACAGCAGCAGGGGCAACAGGGCGCGCTGGCGGGGCGGTTCGGGGACGGCGGGGACGGGATCGACGACGTCGGGCAGGGCCATGACGACTCCTCGGAGACGGAGCGGGGAGGTGGTGGGGAAGGGGCGGGGAGGGAACGGGTGGGGAGCGCCGCCCACGCGGGGAGGGGGCGGCGGGGGCGCGCGGCGGAGCCGGGGGCGCGGGGAGGGACGGCGGGACGAAGCGCGGCCCACCTGAACTCGGGAAGCGTGTTACACGTGTCACCTGTCGCGCTGGAGACTGTGTAGCACCCATTTCCGGCCACCGCCAGGGGTCGAGCAAGGTCCTGGCCCGGATCGTGACCGCCCGGAGACCGGAGGTGCCATGACGTGTAACCAACCCTTGTGCGAGGGCTGGGTCTCGGCCATACTCCGTGCCGCACGCCGACGTTCCGTGTCGGCACCGCGGCCCGGTCCGGCGCGTTCCCCTCGGCCGGCACGCGTATCCGCCCGCCCTTCCGTGCGGCGGTCGCCCCCAGCCGCCGCCGCACGCCCCCCAGCCGCCGCCGCACGCCCCGGCAGCAGCGCACCGCCCGCCTCCGCCCGCTCCCGTCCTCCCGGCCTCACCACCGCCCAGGCGTGCCGGCGCTCCGGTTCGCCGTCACTCCGGTTCGCCGTCACGGCTCCGCGGCGCCTCGCCGTTCCGCGGGTCCGCCGTTCCGTTCCGCCGTTCCGCCGTTTTGCCGTTCCGCCCCGCCGCTCGCCGCTCGCCGCTCGCCGCTCGCCCTCCCGCGTCCGTTCCGGGACGACCGTGAAAGGCCCCCGTCATGCCGCCCTCCCCCTCCCGCGTGCCGCCGCGCGACCTGCCCGCCGCTCCGCCCCGCCACGCCCTCGCCTGCGGGATCGCCCTCCTGCTCGTACCGTTCCTCGTCGCCCTGCTGCTCCCCGTGGTCGAACGGCCCTTCTTCCAGGGGTTCGACGACTGGTGGGCGGCCGCGGTGAACAGTTCGTCCGCCGACGGGGACGGCGGGTTCGCCCTCGTCCTCGACCGGCTCGGCGGCCCGCTCGGGCTGATCCTGCCGCTGGTGCTGATCGGCGTCCTGTGCGTGTACGGGCGCTGGCGCTCGGCGCTCTTCGTCCTCGCGGCGGCCGTCTGCGCCAACATCGTCGTGGTCCTGCCGCTCAAGCAGCTGGCCGACCGTCCGCGTCCGCCGCACCCGTGGGTCCTGGTCAACGAGGGCTCGTACCCCTCGGGCCAGGTGTTCAGCGCGGTGACGCTGGTGATCGTGGCCGGGCTGGTGGTGTTCCCGCCGCGTGCGAGACGCTGGTGGTGGGCGGTCGGTGCGGGGTACGTCCTCGCGATGATGGGGAGCCGGACCTGGCTGCACGCCCAGTGGCTCAGCGACACCTTCGCCGGCGTCCTGCTCGGTGCCGGAACCTGTCTGGTGCTGTGGCGGGCCTTCGCCCCGCTGCTGCGCGCGGAAGTGGAACGCATGGCCGCGGACAGCCTGTGGCTGTGAGGCGGGCCGGCTCCGAAGGTCGCGCGATATCGCGAAGTATTGACGGTCGAGAAAACCACGCAATAGTCTCGTGGTGTCGGCGCGCACCCGGCGCGCGACCAGGAAGGACCGGTTCATGGCTCACTCCCCGGACGAAGACCAGATGGTCGTGGACCTGCCGGCGGGGCGGCTCCGCGGCGCGGCCGAAGGCGGGCTCCTCGTCTTCCGCGGCGTGCCGTACGCCGAGCCGCCGGTCGGCGACCTGCGCTGGAAGCCCGCCCGCCCGCACCCGGGCTGGAGCGGTTTCCGGGACGCCACCGCCGACGGCCCGAGCGCACCGCAGCCGTACCGGGACGGCGGTGACCCGGTGCTCGGCGGCCACGGCTCGCCCCCCTTCGACGAGGACTGCCTGACCCTCGACGTGTGGACCCCCGGCGCCGACGGGGCCCTGCGTCCGGTGCTCGTCTGGATCCACGGCGGCGGCTTCGTGTCCGGCTCCGGTTCCCTGCCCGGCTACTCCGGCGCGACCTTCGCGCGCGACGGCGATCTCGTGGTCGTAAGCATCAACTACCGGATCGGACCCCTGGGTTACCTGTGTCTGGGCCCCGGCGAGGACGTCAACCACTGGCTCGGCGATCAGCTCGCCGCCCTGCGCTGGGTACGCGACAACATCGCCTCCCTCGGCGGCGACCCGGACTCCATCACGGTCGCCGGCCAGTCGGGCGGGGCGGTGTCCACCGCCGCGCTCGCCGGGCACCCGCAGGCGCAGGGCCTGGTCAAGCGGGTGATCCTGCAGAGCCCGCCCCTCGGCCTGGACCTGCCCGATCCGGCCGCAGCTTCGGAGCGCACCGCCGCCTACCTCGAGCTGGCCGAGGCCAAGGACGCGGCGGAACTGCGCACCCTGCCCTGGCCGGCGCTGATCGGGGCGGGCATCGGGCTGTTCGCGCGGACCGCGCGCTGGGGCTACTGGCCGACGCCCTTCCTGCCCGTCATCGACGGCGCCACGCTGCCGCAGCACCCCGCCGAGGCCCTGCTGGGCGGGGCGGCGGCCGGGATCGACGTCATGATCGGCTGGACGCGGGAAGAGGCCACCTTCGGCTTCGCCCTCGACGAGGGGTACGCCGCCGCGACCCGGGAGCAGGTCACCGGCCGCATCGCGGAGACCTTCGGCGGCTCCCGCGCCCCGGCGGTGTACGCCGCGTACGAGCGGGCCCGTCCCGGCGCCCGCCCGCACGACGTCCTCATGGACCTGATCACGGACGAACTCTTCCGGGTCCCCGCCGTCCGGCTGGCCGAGGCCAGGGCCGCGCTCGGCCGGCCCGTCTGGGCCTACCAGTTCGACCTGCCCACCCCCGCCTGCGAGGGCCGGCTCGGCGCCACGCACTGCCTCGAACTCCCCTTCGTCTTCGACAACTTCGACCAGTGGTCGCACGCGCCCTTCCTCGCCGGGCTCGATCCCGCCGTCCGCGACGGCCTCGCGCACGCCATGCACCAGGCCTGGATCTCCTTCGTCCGCACGGGCGACCCGAACCACGCAGACCTGCCGCGCTGGCAGCCGTACGACACCCGGACGCGCAGCACGATGCGCTTCGACTCGGTCACCGGCGCCCTCGACGACCTCGCCGGGGCCGCCCGCCGCCTCCATCTAACTCGTGTAACCTGAAAGGAGCTGCACGAGTCCGCCAAAGGAGCTCCGAGGGACGTCATGGCAAAAGACACACGCGTCCCCGCGTCCATCACCAGTGCCGACGTGGCCCGCCTCGCCGGGGTGTCACGCGCCACCGTCTCCTTCGTGCTGAACGACACCCCCGGCCACCGCGTCAGCGAGACCACCCGGGTCCGGGTGCGCGACGCGGCCCGGCAGCTCGGCTACGTCCCGCACGCCGCCGCCCGGTCCCTGCGGGCCGGGCGCAGCAACCTCGTCCTGATGCCCGCCTCGATCTCCGCGATCGGCCGCCTCGTCAGCGACTGGGTGGACGACCTGCACAGCGAGCTCGACCGCCACGGCTACACGGCCGTGCTCCACGCCGGCCGCTTCGCCGACCCCCTCGACGCCGCCCGGGCCTGGGCCGAACTACGTCCCGCGGCCGTGGTCGCCATGGACGGCGACCGCTTCACCGGCCACGCGGCCGAGCTGCTGCGCCGCGCCGGGGTACGGGGCCTGCTCGCGTTCGCCGCCCGGCCCATCGAAGGCGTGCACACCGTCGGCTTCGACCACGCCCGGATCGGCGCCATCGCGGCCGGGCACCTCATCGCCCGGGGCCGGAGCCGGATCGGCGTCGTCGTGCCGCTCGAGCGCGGCCTCGGCACCCTCGCCCAGCCGCGCCTGGCGGGGGCCGAATCCGTCGCAGCCCGCCACATGGCCACCGTCACCCCGCTGGAGCTGGCCTACACCCGCGCCTCCGCGACCGCGCTGGCCCGCCGGTGGCGGAGCCTGAACCTGGACTCCGTCTTCGCGTACAACGACGAGTACGCGGCCCTGCTCCTGCACGCGCTCCAGGCCGAGGGCATCGCGGTACCGGACGAGGCCGCACTGGTCGGCTCCGACGACCTCGTCCTCTCCGCGCTCCAGCAGCCCGCGCTCACCACGGTCCGGCTGGACCTGCCGTCGGCCGCCCTGATCGCGGACACCTTGCACGAGCTGATCGAGACCGGATCGGCCCCGCCGGTGGAACCCGTCGAGGCCGTTCTGGTCCACCGGCAGACCTCGTAGGGCGCTGCCGCGCACAGACGCCCCGGCCCGCCGTCGCGGACCGGGCCGTCGCACCGAACGGCCCGTCGGCGAGCAGGGCCCCGGCCGGTCGGCCGGCAGGCCCCGGCTCGTTGACCGGCAGGGCCCCGCCCCCGTCCCGACGGCAGGGTTGCCGCCGTCCCCGACCGGGTTGCCGCCGTCCCCGCCGGGTTGCCAGTGCCGGTCGGGAGCGCCGTCCTCGTCCTCGACGACGGCGCGGGGTGGCTCGGCGTGGCCCTGATGGTGGCCGGCGCGGTCCTGCCGAAGGCCCTGACCTCCGCAGAACCGAGCCGTCACCCCGGTGAGCCGATCAGCCGGCCCGACCGGCGCCTGCGGCCGAGTGCGCGGCGGCCCCCCGGCGGCCGCGCACCCGGCCGCGCAGGCGTGCGCGCTCACGGTCGAGGGCCGGCCGCAGCAGCCACCACACCACCAGCCCGGCCCCCGCGCCCGCCGCGGCGCCGGCCGCGGTGTCGCTGAGCCAGTGCGCGTGCAGCCACGTCCGGCTCCACATCATGGCCAGCGTGAAGGCGGCTCCGGCCGCCCACCACAGCCGTCGCCGGGCGGCCGGGACCAGCAGCGCCCCGACGACGACCACGAGGAGCGCCGCCGTGGCGGCGTGCCCGGACGGGAAGGAGCCGTGGTCGACGCGCACCAGGGGATCCGCCGGCCGCGGCCGGTCCACCAGGTGCTTGAGGCCCTGGACGACGACCAGGTTGCCGCCGAGGAAGGCCAGCAGCAGGAAGCCGGCCGACACCCGGCGGCCCCGCAGGACCAGCAGCGCCGGCAGACCGAGCGGGACGACGGCGCCGAACGGCCCCCCGAACCAGTCCAGGGCCGAGGCGACCGCCGCGAACGGCCCCTCGTGCGGGCCGCCCATCCAGGTGTGCCAGCGGTCGTCGAGCGCCTGGAAGGGCGGGTCGGCCACGTCGGCGCGGACCACGACCGCCGCCAGCGCGGCGGCTCCCAGGAGCAGCAGGCCCAGGAAGAGCGGGCCCCGGCCCCGCGCCGGCCCGTCGGCGGAGCCGTCGGGCCGGACGGCCGCCGCGGCGACGGCGGCAGGGGCAGCGGCAGCGCCCTCGGCGGGGGCCGGGGCGGTGTCCGTGCCGGTGCCGGGAGGGCTACTGGTCACGGCCGTCTCTCCCGCCCGCCGGGGCGAGGTGCCGGGCGAGGAAGGCCACGCTCTCGGCGACGATCCCGGGAACGTCCGCGGAGCCGAGGAAGATGTGGTCCGCACCCTCGACGGGCCGCAGCGCGACCTCGCCCCCGGCTCCCTCCAGCGCCGCGGCGAGGGCCTCGCTCTGGCTGTACGGGACCAGTCCGTCGTGGGTCCCGTGCACCAGCAGGAACGGCGGCAGGTGCGGGCCCGCGGCGTACGTCACCGGGCTCGCCACCCGCGCCGGCTCCGGGTCCTCGGCGACGGGGGCGCCGAGCAGCGCCTCGTACGGGTCGGGGAACGCGACCTCGGACGGCATCGGCGGCATGGGGTGCGCGGCCAAGGCGACGAGGTCGGAGCAGCCGTACCAGTCGACGACGGCCAGCACCCCCGTTTCCCCGGAGCCGATCCCCTCCGTGCCCTCGAGCGCGGCGCCACCCGCCGTGCCCGGGCCCACGAGACCGGCGAGCGCGGCCAGGTGGCCCCCCGCCGACTCGCCCCATACGCCGATCCGGCCGGGGTCGATGCCGAGCACGCCCGCGAACGCGCGGACGTAGCGGATCGCGGCCTTCACGTCGTGCAGCTGGGCCGGGAAGGGCGCCTCGAGGCTGTGCCGGTAGTCCACGCAGACCAGCGCGAGCCCGGCCCCGAGCACCGCGCCGTGCAGCAGCTCGGCGGGCACGGTCGGCGGCGGGTAGCGGCGGTCGCCGTCCAGCCAGCCGCCGCCGTGGATCCACACGACGGCGGGGAAGGGGCCTTCGCCGGCGGGCACCTGGACGTCGAGGAGCCGGGGACGGTAGCCGGGCGTGGTCGCGTACGTGACCCCGTCGAAGCGGCGCACACCGTCCGGGCCGGTCACGGGCGCCACCGGGGGCCGGTACGGCGGAGGCGGCCAGGCCATGTCGGCGGTGTCGAAGTCCGCCGGGGGAGATGCCGGGAGGGATTCCGGGCGGGGTGCCGGGGGAGATTGCGTCATTGCGGCCCTTCCAAGGTGGGGCGGCCGGGCGGGAGGCGGGGCTTCGTGACGTTTGTCCGAAATGCTTGCGCGGCCACCGGGGGAGACGTAACGTGTTACACGTGTAATCACGGACTTTAGCGATGCATTTCCGCTGACCACAAGCCCAGGATCCGTCCCGCTTCGGGATCGGTTACACGAGCCACTCAACGGTCGCGTCGCCTTCCCCCTTCGGGAGCGCATCATGCTCACCACCCTCGGCGGCTCGGTCCGCAGCGTCACCCACTGGGTCACCGACCCCGCCCCGGCCGCCGTCCCGCAGGTCAGGGCCCGGGTGCGGGCCGTGCTGGAAGGGTGGCGGGTCCCCCTCGATGCGTCGGACGCCCTGTTGCTGGCCGTCAGCGAGCTCGTCGGCAACGTCGTCCGGCACGTGGGCACCGGCCGGATGCGGGTGGCGGTGGCCTCCGACGGCCGGTGGCTCCGGCTGGAGGTCGCCGACCAGGGTGCGTCGCTCCCGCTGCTGCCCGCCCCCCGCGCGACGGTCGACCCGGATGCCGAAGAGGGGCGCGGCCTGCTGATGGTCCAGCTGCTGGTGAGGGAGATGGGCGGCGAACTCTCCATGGTCGCCGACGGGTTCGGCACGTCGGTCCACGTGTGCATACCGGCGGCCTGAGCTGCTCTCCGGCGGTCGGGGGGCAGCCGAGGGGGCGGCTGCCGACGGGGCCTTCCAGCTGGACGGCGCGGCGGAGGCCGCCAAGGCGATATCGCGAAATGTTGACGGACGCCAAATATTCGACATACCTTGCTCCCGTCTCCCCCGCTGCTCCCTGATCGAGGTGCCGCCCCATGGAGCTCTCCCCTTCCGCGCATGCCGACTCCTTCTGTCGCGACCGGCTGCCGCCCTTCCCCCTCTGGCCCGAACTCCACTTCGACCTACCGGAGTTGGACTATCCCGAACGGCTCAACTGCGCCGGGCGCCTGCTCGACGACGCCGTCGAACGCCTGGGCCCCGACCGCCCCGCCCTGCTCACCCCGACCGACCGCTGGACCTACGGCGAACTCCGGCACCGGGCCAACCAGGTCGCCCAGGTGCTCACCGAGGACCTCGGCCTGATCCCCGGCAACCGCGTCCTGCTGCGCGGCCCCAACAACCCCTGGCTCGTCGCCGCCTGGTTCGGCGTCCTGAAGGCCGGCTGCGTCGCCGTCACGACGATGCCGCTGCTGCGCGCCGCGGAGCTCACCGAGCTGCACGACATCAGCCGGCCCGCGGCCGCCATCTGCGACCACCGCCACACCGGGGAACTCGACGCGGCCGGCCTCCCCGGCCTGCCGGTCCTCACCTACGGCGGACCGGGCCCCGAGGACCTGACCGCGCGGTGCGCGGCCAAGGACGGCCGGTTCGAAACCGTCGCCACGGCCGCCGACGACGTGGCGCTGATCGCCTTCACCTCCGGAACGACCGGACGTCCCAAGGCGACCCTGCACTTCCACCGCGACGTCCTCGCCAATGCCGACACCTTCTCCCGGCACATCCTCAAACCCCGCCCGGACGACGTGTTCACGGGCACGCCGCCGCTCGCCTTCACCTTCGGGCTCGGCGGGCTCGTGGTCTTCCCGCTGTACGCCGGCGCCGCGACCCTGCTGGTCGAGCAGGCGGGCCCCGAGCAGCTGGCGGACCTCGTCGCGGCGCACGGAGTGACCGTGCTGTTCACCGCTCCCACGGCCTATCGCGCGATCATGGCGGCCGGGGCGGCGGACCGGCTGTCCGGCCTGCGCCGCTGCGTGTCCGCCGGGGAGCCGCTGCCCGCCCCGGTGTGGCACGCGTTCCACGAGGCCACCGGCCTGCGGATCATCGACGGCATCGGAGCCACCGAGATGCTGCACGTCTTCATCTCGGCGGCCGACGAGGACATCCGGCCCGGCGCGACCGGCCGCCCGGTGCCGGGCTACCGTGCCGCCGTCGTCGACGAACAGGGCGATCCCGTGCCCGACGGGCAGCCCGGCCTGCTCGCCGTCACCGGCCCGACCGGCTGCCGCTACCTCGCCGACCCGCGCCAGGCGTCGTACGTGAGGAACGGCTGGAACATCACCGGCGACACCTATGTCCGCGATGCCGACGGCTACTTCTGGTACGTCGCCCGCAGCGACGACATGATCGTCTCCTCCGGCTACAACATCGCGGGCCCCGAGGTCGAAAGGGCCCTGGCCGCACACCCGTACGTCGAGGAGTGCGGCGTCGTCGGGGCCCCCGACGACCGCCGCGGCATGATCGTCAAGGCGTACGTGGTCCTGCGCGGGGACGTCCCGGCCGGCCCGGCCACGGTCCGCGCACTCCAGGACCACGTCAAGCGGACCATCGCCCCCTACAAGTACCCGCGCGCCGTGGAGTTCGTGCCGGAGCTCCCGCGCACCGGCTCCGGAAAGCTCCAGCGCGCCGCACTGCGCAGCCGGGCGGCCCAGGAGGCCGCCGAACCCCGCGAACCCCGCGAACCCCGGAAACCCCTCGGCCGCCCCGAGCCGCCCGCGGCGCCGACCGGCCCGCCGCCGCCCCCCGAACCGTGGCGGCCGGCGAGCGTCGTCGTCGAGCGCCGCGTCGAATGGACCGACACCGACGCGGCCGGCCACTACCACCACTCCACCGTCGTGCGCTGGGTCGAGGCGGCCGAGGCCGTGCTGCTGCGCCGCCTGGGCCTGGCCCACCTCTTCGGCAGCACGCCCCGGGTCCACTTCGAGGCCGACTACCGCGCGCGGCTCTGGTTCGGGGACGCGGTGCGCACCGAGCTCAGGGTCACCAAGGTCGGCGAGAGCTCCCTCCACTACGCCTTCACGGTCCAAGGGGAGCAGGGGGCGCAGGCGGCCGCCGGACAGATGGTCGTCGCCCACTCGGCCGCGCGCGCCACCGGGTCCACCCCCTGGCCCGACGACGTACGGGCCGCACTCACCACCGCGGGCCCGCAACGGGCCGAACTCCTCATCGCTTCGGAACCACTGGGAGGCACGCCGTGCGCGTGGCAGTCATAGGAGGAGGACCCGGCGGGCTGTACTTCGCGGCCCTGGCCAAACAGCTCTCCCCGCACTGGGAGATCACCGTCTGGGAGCGCAACGCCCCGGACGACACGTTCGGCTTCGGCGTCGTGTTCTCCGACGAGACCCTCGACGGCATCGCCCAGGCCGATCGCGAGACGTACCGGGCCATGTCGGCGCAGTTCGCCCGCTGGACCGACATCGACATCCGCTACCGGGGACACGCCCTCACCTCGGGCGGTCACGGCTTCGCCGCCCTCGGCCGGCGGCACCTGCTGCGCATCCTCCAGGAGCGCTGCTCCGCCCTGGCCGTGGACGTCCGCTACCGCACAGAGGCCCCGCCGGCCACCGAACTGGCCGCCGCCTACGACCTGGTGGTGGCCTGCGACGGGGTACGGTCGGCCACCCGTGCCGCCTTCGCCGACACCTTCGGACCCGACCTCGACGAACGCGCCGGCCGCTACATGTGGCTCGGCACGGACAAGGTCTTCGAGGCCTTCACCTTCATCGTGGACGAGCAGGACTTCGGCACGATCCAGGTGCACGCCTACCCGTACGACGACACCCGCTCCACCTTCATCGTGGAGATGGGCGAGGACGCCTGGCGGCGCGCGGGCTTCGAGGAGTCCGCGGACCGCGACCTGCCGCCCGGCACGAGCGACGTGCAGAGCATCGGGCGCTGCGAGGAGCTCCTGGCGGCCCACCTCGACGGCCACCGTCTCCTCCCCAACAACTCCAAATGGCTGCGGTTCACCACCGTGCGCAACCGCACCTGGCGCCGCGGCAACATCGTCCTGCTCGGCGACGCCGCGCACACCGCACACTTCTCCATCGGCTCCGGCACCAAGCTCGCCATGGAGGACGCCCTCGCGCTGGCCGCCTGCCTGCACGAACACCCCGACGTGCCGCGGGCCCTCGCCGCGTACGAGGAGGAGCGCAAGCCCGTCGTGGAGTCCACCCAGCGGGCGGCCCAGGCCAGCCTGGAGTGGTTCGAGCACATCGACCGGTACACCGGCCAGGAGCCGCACCAGTTCGCCTTCAACCTCCTGACCCGCAGCCGCCGCGTCACCTACGACAACCTGCGCGTGCGCGACGAGGGCTTCACCACCGCGGTCAACGGCGCCTCGCCCGTACCGCCCATGTTCCGGCCCTTCCGGCTCGGCGGCCTGCTCCTGCGCAACCGGGTCGTCGTCCCGCCCACTGCGCTGGACACCGCCCGCGAGGGGGTCCCGGGCGACTTCGACCTCGTGCACCTCAGCACGCAGGCGCTCGGCGGCTCCGGCCTGGTCCTCGCCGGGATGACCGCCGTCAGCGCGGAGGCCCGGGCCACCCCCGGCTGCCCCGGGCTGTGGACCGACGAACAGGAAGCGGCCTGGCGGCGGATCACCGGCTTCGTCCACGGACAGTGCGACACCCTCCTCGGCATCCAGCTCACCCACGCCGGCCGCCGCGCGGCCGCCGGCGAGGGGCCGCCCGTCGCCGCCTCGAGCCTGGCCTGGGACGAGCACAGCCGCCTCCCGCGGGAGGCCGACCGGGCCGACATGGACGCGCTCGTACGGGACTTCACCGCAGCGGCCCGGCGCGCCGACCGGGCCGGCTTCGACGCGCTGGAACTCCAGTACGGGCACGGCCACCTGCTCTCCGGGTTCCTTTCGCCGCTGACCAACCTGCGCACCGACGCCTACGGCGGGGACCTGGCCGGGCGGCTGCGCCTGCCGCTCGAAGTCCTGCGCGCCGTACGGGCGGTGTGGCCCTTCGGCAAGGCCCTCCTCGTGCGGATCTCGGCCGCCGACTGGGCCGAGGGCGGCCTCACCGAGGCCGACGCCGTGGCCGTCGCCCGCGCCCTCGCCGAGGCGGGCGCCGACGCCATCGACGTCTCCACCGGTGAGGTCGTCGCCCATGAGCGGCCCCCGTACGGCCGCAGCTACCAGACGCCGTACGCCGACCTGATCCGCAACGCCACCGGGGTCCCCACCATTGCCGTCGGCGCGATCTCCACCTACGACGACGTCAACTCGATCATCCTGGCCGGCCGGGCCGACCTGTGCGGTGTGGGCCGGGCCCAGCTCCACGATCCCCTGTGGACCCTGCACGCGGCGGCCGCCCAGGGCTACCAGGGACCCGCGGCGCCCTGGGCGCCGTCCTGGGCGGCGGGCCGCCGCCGGCCCCCGGCCGCCCGCACCGACCGGGTGCCGCCGCGCCTCGAACTGCTGAGGCCGCCCGCCGAACCCGTCCACCGGCGCTGGCTGCCGCGCGTCGGCGCGGCGCCCGCCCCCCGATAGCGGAGGTACCCCATGGACAACCTGCGCCGCTTCACCGCCGCGGCCGTCCAGGCCGCACCCGTCTACCTCGATCCTGCCGCCACCGTCGACAAAGCCGTCGCCCTGATCGCCGAGGCCGCGGGCAACGGGGCCGAACTCGTCGTCTTCCCGGAGGTGTTCGTCCCCGGATACCCGTACTGGAACTGGACGATGAACCCGGTCCAGGGCTCGCCCTGGTTCGAGCGGCTCCGGGCCGCCTCGGTCGACGTACCCGGACCGCACGTCGACGCCCTGCGCGCCGCCGCCCGGCAGCACGGCATCACCCTGGTCATCGGGGTCAACGAGCGGGTCCCGTACAGCCTCGGCGTGCTGCACAACACCCTGCTCACCATCGGGCCCGACGGCGAACTGCTCGGAGCGCACCGCAAGTTGGTGCCCACGTGGGCGGAGAAGCTCACCTGGACCGGCGGCGACGGCAGCTCGCTGCGGGTCCACGCCACCCCCGTCGGACCGCTCGGGGTGCTGGCCTGCGGCGAGAACACCAACACCCTGGCCCGGTTCACCCTCCTGGCCCAGGGCGAACTGGTGCACGCCTCCTGCTACATCGCCCTGCCCGTGGCCCCGGCCGACTACGACATGGCCGACGCCATCGCCGTGCGCACCGCCGCCCACAGCTTCGAGGGCAAGGTCTTCTCCGTCGTCGCCTGTTCCACCGTCTCCCCGCAGATCGTCGACGCCCTCGCCGGGGACGACGAGGACCTGCGCGCACGGTTCACCCGCCCCCGCAGTGCCCTGTCCGGCATCTTCGGCCCCGACGGCCGCCCGGTCGGCGAGCCCCTCGTCGACGACGAGGGCATCGTCTACGGCGAGATCGACCTGGCCCGCTGCGTCCAGCCCAAGCAGATGCACGACATCGTCGGCCACTACAACCGCTTCGACGTCTTCCGCCTCGAAGTCGACAACCGCCCCCGCCTGCCCGTGGCGTTCACCGTGCCCCCGGGCCCCCCGACCACCACCTCCGAGGAGGACGCATGACCACCGAGCACGACGACACCGCCCTCGGCCGGGCCCGGGTCACCGGCACCCCCGAACTCACCGCCTACTACGAGGAGCTCGGCGCCCTCGACGCCGGCGCACTGTGGACCGTCGCCAACGACATCGAACCCTGGTACCCGCAGCCGAGGTCCGTTCCCGCGCTCTGGCGTTACGCCGACCTGCGCCCCCTGGTCCACAAGGCCCTCGGCCTGGTCCGCGCCGACGACGCCGGCCGCCGGGTGGTCATGCTCGTCAACCCCGGCCGGCGCGACGTCAGCGCCGCCGCGGGCCTCCTCTACACCGGCCTGCAGATCATGGGGCCGGGCGAGGCCATGACCGCACACCGCCACCAGGCCGCCGCCCTGCGCTTCGTCCACGAGGGCGCCGGAGCCTGGACGGTCGTCGACGGCCAGAAGCTGAAGGTCGGCCCCCGCGACTTCGCCATCACCCCGGCCGGCACCTGGCACGAGCACGGCAACGAATCCGAGGACGCGCCCGTCATCTGGCAGGACGGACTGGACATCCCGCTGGTCAACGCTCTGGACGCCGGGTACTACGAGGTGCACCCCGAGCTGTACCAGACGCCGGGAAAGGTCATCAACTCCTCCGTCCTGACGTACGCGGCGAACCTGCTGCCGTACGGGGCCGAGAAGTGGACCCGGCCCTGCTCGCCGCTGCTCGCCTTCCCCTGGGAGCCGACGTACGAGGCCCTCCTGGGCCAAGCCGAGGCCGGCGAGGGCTCCCCGTACGACGGGATCATCGCCGCATACACCAACCCCGTCACCGGTGGGCCGGTCATGCCCACCATGGGCGCCCACATGCAGCTGCTGCGACCGGGCCAGGCCACTCGAGCGCACCGGCACACCGGTTCGGTGATCTACACCGCGGCCAAGGGCCGGGGAGCCTCCGTGATCGCCGGACGGCGCTTCGAGTGGAGCGAGGGCGACATCTTCTGCGTCCCGTCCTGGGCGTGGCACGAGCACCACAACCTGGACCCGTCCGAGGACGCCTGCCTCTTCTCCTTCAACGACTTCCCCGTCATGCACTCGCTCGGTTTCCACCGGGAAGAGGCGTACACCGACCACGGCGGCCACCAGCCCGTCACCGCCTGACCCCCGAGGAACCCCCATGCGACTGCTGACCTTCACCACCCCCGCCGACCCCGCCGAACGCCTGGGCGCCGAGGCCGACGGCCTCGTCGTCGACCTGGCCGCCCTCGCCGACCACGCCGGCGTCCGCCTCCCGCACGACCTGCTCTCCTTCATCCAGGCGGGCCCCGCCGCGCAGGACACCGCCCGGCGCCTGCTCGCCGCGGACCCGGCGCTCCGGCCGGCCGCAGCCGTGCACCGCCCCGACGAGATCACCCTGCACGCCCCGCACCGCCCCGGAAAGATCATCGGGGTGGGCCTCAACTACGTGGAACACGTGGAGGAGTCCAGCCGCAGCCTGGACACCGACAAGGAGCGCCCCCCGCGCCCCGTCCTCTTCTCCAAGCCCGCCACCGCCGTCACCGGCCCGGGACAGCCCATCCTGCACAACGCCGACCTCACCGCCCAGCTCGACTGGGAGTGCGAACTCGCCGTCGTCATCGGCCGCACCGCCTTCCGGGTCAGCGAGCGGGACGCGTACGACCACGTCTTCGGCTACGGCATCGTCAATGACATCAGCGCCCGCGACCAGCGCCGCTCCGGCCAGTGGTTCTTCTCCAAGGGCCAGGACTCCTACGCCCCCTTCGGACCGGTGGTCGTCACCGCGGACGGGATCCCTGACCCCATGGCCCTCGACCTCTCGCTGCGCGTCAACGGCGTCACCAAGCAGAAGTCGAACACCCGGCACATGCTCTTCCCCATCGCCCGTCTCATCGCCGACATCAGCTCCGGCATGACCCTGGAGCCCGGCGACGTCATCGCGACCGGATCGCCCTCCGGCGTCGGCGCCGGCATGGTCCCGCCGGAGTTCCTGCTCCCCGGGGACACGGTGGAGGCCACCGTCGAGCTGATCGGCACCCTGACCAACCCCGTCGTCGACGCCCGCTGAGGAGTAGCACATGCCGTCCCGTACCTCTCCTACCTCCCGTACTTCCCGTATCTTCCGCATCGGCCAGATCGTGCCGAGCTCCAACGTCACCATGGAGACCGAGGTCCCGGCGATCCTGCGGGCCCGTCAGAGCCTCGTACCCGACGAGGCCTTCACCTTCCACTCCAGCCGCATGCGCATGACCCATGTGACCCCGGAACAGCTCAAGGCGATGGACGCCGACTCCGACCGCTGCGCCGTGGAACTCTCCGACGCCCGCGTCGACGTCCTCGGCTACGCCTGCCTGGTCGCCATCATGAGCATGGGCCTCGGCTACCACCGCGCCGCGCAGGAACGCCTGCACCTGCGCACCGCGGAGAACGGCGGCCCGGCGCCCGTGGTCACCAGCGCCGGGGCCCTCGTCCACGGGCTGCACACGCTCGACGCCAAGAAGATCGTGCTGCTCGCCCCGTACATGCGCCCGCTCACCCGGACCGTCGTCGACTACCTCGGCCACGAGGGCATCGAGGTCCTGGACCACCGGGCCCTGGAGATCCCGGACAACCTCGACGTCGCCGCCCACGACCCGGCCCGGCTGCCCGGCCTCGCCCGGGCACTGGAGTACACCGAGGCCGACGCGGTCGTCCTGTCCGCCTGCGTGCAGATGCCCTCGCTGTCCGCCATCGAGGAGGCCGAACAGCTGCTGGGCAAGCCGGTCGTGTCCGCGGCCGTCTGCACCGCCCACCAGATGCTGCGCGCCCTGGACCTCGAGGCCGTGGCCCCGGGCGCCGGACACCTGCTCTCCGGGGCCCATGCGCGGACGCCCCTGCCGCAGTAGCCCGAGGGGGCCGCAGGAGGGCTGGATATGATCGCGACCGCGCACAACGGAAGGCGATCATGTCGGACAGCCCCCTTCGGCCCAGCTCGTTGATCAACACGGTCTACGGCGCCTTCCTGCGCCGCCTCGGCGGCTGGATCTCCATCGCGGACCTGATCACGCTGATGGGAGAACTGGACGTCGACGGCCCGGCCGTGCGCTCGGCCATCTCGCGCCTCAAGAAGCGCGGAGTCCTCGAACCGGAGCGCCGGGGCGCCACCGGGTACCGGCTGAGCCCGGCCGCCCACCCCGTCTTCGACGAGGGCGACCGCCGGATCTTCGCCAGCCTCGAACCCGCCGACCTGGCCGACGGCTGGGCCATGGCGGTCTTCTCGGTACCGGAGTCCGAACGCAACCACCGCTACCAGCTGCGCACCCGCCTGACCTGGCTCGGTTTCGGCAACATCGCCCCCGGCGTGTGGCTGGCGCCCGGCCGGCTGCTCGACGACGCGCGCGGCATGCTCGAGCGCCTCGGACTCAGCGACTACGTCCACCTGTTCGCCGCCGAGTACGCCGCCTTCAGCGAACTGCCCGACACGGTCAGCGCGTGGTGGGACTTCCCGGCGATCCAGACCCAGTACGCGGCCTTCACCGACGCCTACGCGCCCGTGGCGGCCCGGCTGGGCTCGGGGCCCGACCCGGAGCCGGCGCAGGCGTTCCGCCACTACGTGCCGCTGCTCACCCAGTGGCGTCGGCTCCCGTACCTCGACCCGGGCCTGCCGACCGAACTGCTCCCGGCCGACTGGAACGCGGTCGCGGCCCGCCAGGTGTTCCAGCAGCTCCACACGGTGCTGCTGGAACCGAGCCTGCGCCACGTCCGGGACGTGACGGGCCTGACCGACACCTCCTAGCCGACGGAGACGCGCTCCTCGTCCGGGCGGGAAGCCGGGGGGCCGGCCGGCGGGCGGCGCCGGCCCACCCCGGGGCGGACCGGCCACCAGGTGCTCCTGCCGAAGAGCGCGGCGAGCGCCGGCACCAGCACGATGGACAGGACGAACGCGGAGAGCATGATGCCCAGCGCGGTCGCGAAGCCGATCTGCCGGGTGGAGGGGTCGGCGTTGACGGCGAGGCTGCCGAAGGAGGCCGCCAGGACGACGCCGGCCGTGGCGATCGCGGGCGCGGTGTGCCGTACGGCCCGGGCCACGGCCGCGCGGGCCGGTCCGGGGCGTTCCATCTCCTCGCGGATCCGGTCGCTGATCAGGATGTTGTAGTCCGTGCCGAGGGCCACGACGAAGAGGAACAGCACCAGCGGGAGCACGAAGTTGACGCCCGGGCCGTCCAGCAGGTGCTGGAAGAAGAGGGCGGAGGCGCCGAGCGTGGCGGCGAACCCGAGGCCGACGGCGACCATGAGGATCGCGGGGGCCAACAGGCTGCGCAGCAGGACGAGCAGGATGAGGGCGATCAGAACCGCGGCGACCGGGAAGACGGTCCTGAGGTCCTGGTCGACGGCGGTGGAGATGTCGGCGAAGACCGCGGCCGTGCCGCCCACATGGGCCTCGGTCCCCGCCGGGACGACGCCCGCGATCGTGTCGCGGACCGGTCCCGAGACGAGGGCCCGGGCCTGCTCGGTCTGCGGGCCGGGGGAGAGGTAGAGGTCGAAACGAGCGGCCGTGCCCTCCTCGTTGAGCGTGGTCGTGCCGACCCTGCCGACGCCCTCGACCGCGGCGAGCGCCCGGGGCAGGGCCCCGATCCCCTCGGGGTCCAGGGTGCGCCCGTCCTTCGCGGTGACGTAGACCGTGGCCGGGTCGGACACCCCGGCGGGCAGGGCGCGGGAGATCTCGGCAGCGGTGGCGGCGGCCGGGGTGTCGAGCGTCCCGCCGCCCTGGCCGAAGTCCATCCGGATGCCCACCAGACCGGCCGCGAGGGCGCCCAGCAGGGCGACACAGGCGAGTACGAGGCTCACCGGGCGGCGGGCGACCAGGGCGGCGAAGCCGGCGGTCGCCCCTTCGGCGGGCTGCCGCCCGAGGGCGCGGGAGGGCCAGAACATCCTGCGGCCGGTCGCCGCGAGCAGCGCGGGCATCAGGGTGAGGCTGGCCAGCAGCATGACCAGGACCGACACGGCGATGGCCGGCCCGAGGACGCGGAACTGCCCGAAGGTCGCGAGGGCGAGGGTGGCGAAGGCGGCCACGATGGTCAGGGCGGCCGACGTGACGGCTGTGCCGACCCGGGCGCTGACCTCGGCCGCCGCACAGCGGGCGGCCTGCTCCGGACGGGAGCGCAGCTGTTCGCGGAAGCGGAACAGGAGGAAGAGGAAGTAGTCGACGCCGATGCCGATGAGCACGACGCTGATCATGCTCGGTGTGGAGGGGTCCAGCTTGATGCCGGTGAGCGCCGCGCTGCCGACCACCGTGCCCGCCGCCGCGCCGCCGACCACGACCACCGCGAGCAGCGGGACGAAGGCGGCCAGGACACTGCGGAACACCAGGATGTTGATCAGCACGATCAGCCCGACCATGACGGCGCCGACGACGTTCTGGGTGGTCTTCTCGGCGTCTGCGGTGTCCGTGAGGTCGGCCAGGCCGCCGGTGAAGCCGGTGCGCATCCCGGCCTGCGCGAACGCCTCCTCGGCCCGTTCGTGCACGACGCGGTAGACACGCTGGAGGCCGGGGTCGAGGGAGTTGCCGGTCAGCCGGAGGGAGAGCAGCTCGAAGCTGCGGTCCGGCGCGGTCATCGCGGGACCGATCTGCGGGGTCTGGGAGTGGTCCTCGCTCAGGAACGCGGGCGGTTCCTCGTCCGTCGGCGCGGGCATCTCGACGTGCCGGCTGCCCAACTGCGCGGCGACGGCGCCGATCCGCTGCTGATCGGCCTCGGTGAGGGGCCCGCCGTCGGCGCGGGCGACGAGCACGGTCACCGCGTTGCCGTCGGGCTTCACCCCGAACTCCTCCTCGGCGATCCGCAGCGCGGCGGCCGAATCGTACTGGGCGGGCAGGAACGCGCCGCTCTGGGTCTCGGTCACCCGGTACACCAGGGGCTGGCTGAGCAGGGTCAGGAAGATGCCCAGCACCGCCCATACGGCGATGACCTTCCACGGGTTGCGGGTGGAGAACCCGGTCAGGGCGCGGATCACGTTGTCGTCCTTCGGAGGTGGGTGGTTCGCCGGGGTGTCCCGGCTCGAGTCCAGCTCATCAACGGGATGGGGGCGATGCGTCCGGGCGCGGGACGAGATGCCGCCCGGGAGCGGGGGCCGGGCCGCAGCGCCGACCAGGACCCTGGTCCCGGGTCGGGATCGGCCCCGGGGGCCCGGAGCCGGGCCGCCGACCGGTGCCAGAATGGATCACCAGACGACAGTCGGTCGTTCGCACCCGGTCAGTCGGCGGGGGCGCCCGCGATGGAGGACTCAGCATGCCGAAGACGCCCGCCGCACCAGGGGGCCCGCGCGCCGACGCCCCGCTGCCGCGCGCCGACGCCCCGCCGCCGGGTGGCGACACCCCGCCCTGGACGCGCAACGACGCGCTGGTCACCGTCGGGGCGGCCGCCGTGGACCTGCTCGGCTTCTCCTTCGCCAGCCAGCTCGACCACGGGTACGTCCCCCCGGTCGGCTGCGTGCTGCTGCTGGTGGCCGCACTGCCGTTGCTGGCCCGGCGCCGCGCCCCGCTGTTCACGCTCGCGGCCGTCCTGCTGCTCGACCTGGTCCTGAACCTCAGCGTGCCGGTGGGGCAGCACTTCACGGTGACGACCGTGGTCGCGCTCTACACGGTCGTCCGGTCCCGCGGCGCGGCCGTGGTGGCGGGGGCTGCGTTCGCCTGCGCGGTGATGCCGCTGGTGGGCCGGCCGTCGCAGCCGGGGACCGTGGAGGTGGTCGGCAGCGCGGTGAACGTGCTGCTCGTGCTCGTCGCCGCGGCCGCGGTGAACCGCTGGCACCGTGAGAACGAGGCCAACCGCCGGCTGCTCGCGGACCGCGCGGTGGCCGACGAACGGCGGCGCATCGCCCGCGAGCTGCACGACATCGTGGCCCACCACATCACCACCATGCAGCTGATGGCCGGAGGTGCCCGGGCCAACCTGGCCGGCAACCCCGAGGTGGCCCGGGAGGCGCTGGTCACCCTGGAGGGTTCCGGGCGGATGGCCCTGCGCGAGATGCGCCAACTGCTGGACGTGCTGCGGGCGGGAGACGAGGCCGAGAAGGAGCCCACCGCCCCGCAGCCCGGGGTCGGGGACCTGGCGGGGATCGTCGGCGAGACCCGCCGGGCCGGGCTGCCCGTCGAACTGGACGTGCGGGGCGAGGAGCGGCCGCTGCCGCCGAGCGTGGGCCTGACCGTGTTCCGCATCGTGCAGGAGGCGCTGACGAACGCCCGCAAGTACGCGGGCCAGGCGCGGGCCCGCGTACGCCTGACCTACGGGACGCACGCCCTGGCGGTCGAGGTGTCCGACGACGGGGCCGGAGCGGCGGCCGTGTCCGCAGGGTCCGGCTACGGTCTGGTGGGCATGCGGGAACGGGTCGCCCTGCACGGCGGCACGCTGGAGGCCGGACCGCTGTCCGGGGGCGGGTTCCGGGTGGCGGCCCGGCTGCCGCTGAAGGCCGAGGAAGGGGCGCTGCGATGAACGGACCGGCGACGGCGACGGAGGCGATCAGGGTGCTCATCGCGGACGACCAGCCCCTGGTGCGGCGCGGGCTGGCCCTGATCCTCGCCCCCGACCCGGCCTTCGAGGTGGTCGGCGAAGCCGGCGACGGCGAGGAGGCGGTGGCCCTCGCCCACCGGCTGCGCCCCGACGTCGTCGTGATGGACATCCGGATGCCGGTGCTGGACGGGGTCGGCGCGACCGAACGGCTCGCCGCGACGCTCCCCGAGTGCCGGGTGCTGGCGCTGAGCACCTTCGACATGGACGAGTACGTGGTGGCGGCCCTGCGCGCCGGCGCCTACGGCTTCCTGCCGAAGGACATCTCGCCGGAGGAACTGGTCGCGGCGCTGCACGTGGTGCACACCGGGGAGGCGGCGGTCGCGCCCCGGCTGCTGACCCGGCTGATCTCCGCGTACGTACTGCCCCCGCGCCGACCCCAGCCCCCCGCGGTGAGCCGGGGCGACCTCACGCCGCGCGAGCAGGAGGTGTGGCGGCTGATGGCCACGGGGCTCGACAATGCGGAGATCGCCCGGGCCATGGACATCAGCGTGTCCACCGTGAAGAACCACATCACCAGCCTCTTCGGGAAGCTCGCGGTCCGCGACCGCGCCCAGGCGGTGATCGCCGCGTACGAGACCGGCCTGGTCGAAGCGGGCACCCACACCTAGGGGGTGTCTGACGGAGGTCCGCGGCGTCGCGGTGCCCGGCACGCACTCTCGCCGCACCGGCCGAAAGCCCAAGTACGTCCAGTACGGGGG
>NZ_JBEZLA010000006.1:0-178063 GCF_040651925.1 Streptomyces sp. NPDC048349
CAAGTACGTCCAGTACGGGGGCATCCGGCCGGCACGCCGAGAGCACGCACCGGACACCGCTCCTTCACCACGGACCTCCGTCAGACACCCCCTAGCGCCCGCGCTCACGGCCGAGGGCGAGCCGCAGCGTGATGCCGTGGCGCGCGCGCAGCCGGCGCAGCTCCCACAGGGAGAGCGCGGTCACCGAGACCGGCGGCGCCAGCAGGAACAGCACGCGCACGGCGAGCGGCGCGCTGACGGGCGCGTCGTCGAAGAGCTGCACGAAGAACAGCGACCAGACCAGCAGGGGCGAGAGCAGCGGCGGCAGCACCTCGTGGACGTCCGCGGTGCGGAAGGCGTGGTGGACGCAGAGCACGGCCGAGGCGAGCGCGAAGGGGATGAAGAAGAGTCCGGCGACCGCTCCCAGGCCGAACGCGAAGGTGCCCGCGTACGGCAGCCCGTAGGACATCACCAGGACGGTGGCGAGCAGCGCCCCGATGGCGGTGGCCGGTCCGCGCAGGCGGGCGCGGTAGAAGGAGGGGCCCGGCGGGCGCGCGGACAGTACGAAGGCGCCGAGCGCGAGCGGTCCGAGTACGAGCAACAGCCCGGCGCTGATGAGCACTTCGGCGAACTTGTCCTCGATGACCCCGCCCGCGCCCTCCCGCAGCGGGTAGGACAGCACCAGCCAGAAACCGGCCAGCAGGCCGATCGCGGTCCGGGCGATCTGCGCACGCCGGATGCCCTCGTCGACGATCCGGTCGGGGCGGCCGGGCCGGTGGATGCGGGCCGCGAGGTCGAAGGGCGCGCGGACCACCCGGACCCAGCCGGGTCTGCGGACCGGCGCCCGGCCGGGCGGGTGCGCGGGCCGGTATGCGGGCGCGGGTCGGTATGAACTCACGGCGTCGTCCCCCCCCATGGCGATGATGATCACCGCATCATAGGTCGGACCGAACTCGCCTTTCAGGCACGGGGGTTGCCGGGCCCCGTCTCCGCCAGGTGCATCAGCGCCCGGGCGGCCAGGCGGTAGCCGAAGGACCCGAGGCCGACCACCACGCCGCTGGCCAGCGGGGCGATCACCGACTCGTGCCGGAACTGTTCGCGGGCCCAGACGTTGCTGAGGTGCACCTCGACCCACGGCGGCGCATAGCTCGCCAGCGCGTCCCGCAGGCTCCATCCGGCGATCATCAGGGCGCCGGGGTTGACGATGGCGCCGACGGTGGTGTCGGTGTGCTCGTGGATCGCGCGGACGAGGTCTCCTTCCGAGTCGTGCTGCACGGAACGGACGTCCCACCCCTTGGCGCTCACCTCCTCGGCGACCGCCTTCTCGATGTCGGACAGCGTGTCGGTGCCGTAGATCTCCGGCTCGCGCCGCCCCAGGATTCCCAGATTGGGACCGTTCAAGAGAAGTACGACACTCAAGGGGACACCTCGCTCTTCACACCACCGCGAATTCCGAACCAGGTCCATGGTGTCGGCGGCGGCGGTGTTGCACCATCATCAGAACTGATAGTCCGGGGCGGCATTTTCGAGGAACTGCCCTCCTTCTGCTGGACACCGGCTCGCGCCGCGCTGGAGATCGCCTTGCGCGCGCCCGCCGCCCCTGTGCAGGGGATCCGGCGGACAGCCCGGTGCTCAGGGGTCCGCCGGTGCCGGCCCGCACCCCGCGAACAGCTGGAAACGGCAATTCGGCCAGCCGATCACGACCGCATCTCGAGGGGTTCCTGAGGACCCGCCACCTAGGCTCCCCCGAGAACTCTGCCGGTACCACCACAGGAACGACGCGGCGTGAATGATGATCCCCTGACAGGAGATGTGATGCTCGATTCGCTGTTCCGCATGGAGCTGCCGCTCGCCTTTTCCACCATGAGGGCCTGTGACACCACCTCTTGCGAGACTGCCAGACTCTGTGCGCTCTCCTCTTCTGCCTGGTCGCGCGGCGAACTCACGGAGGCGCTGCGCCTGGCGGACGAAGCCTGCCGGGGACATGCCGCATGCGGCGGCAGCTGCGCCGGGCCGGCCACGGTCTGGCACGCCGCGCTCCTGGTCAGAGTCCGCGAGTGCATATCCGGGGCACGCACGCTCGCCCGCATCGAGGAGCTGACGGTCGGAGCCGAGGACGCGCAGGGACTCGTGGCGGCTTCGCTGATCTGCGCGGGAGATCTCGCGTTGGCCCAGGGGGACGTCGGCGCGGCCGCCGATGCGGTGGGCCGGGGCATTCACCTGGCGCAACGGGCCGGCCTCCACTGCCTGCTTCCCGACGCGCACACGGTGATGGCGCTCAGCGCCCTCAGGCAGGGCAACATGAGCATGAGCCTGGAATTCGTGGACCAGCTGCGGGACGACGCCCTGCTCGGCCGGACGAGCGACAGACCCAGCCAGTACGCCTTGGCCGCGGCCCAGCTGCTGGAGGTGCAGGGCGGCGCGAAGAGCGCTGCGCATTTCATCGTCGGCATCATCACGGACGACCAGCTCATCCTGGAGCTCCTGGCCTCGCAGCCCGCCGCGGCCGCCTGGCTCGTGCGGGCCACGAGGGAGCTGGGCGATGCGTCGCTCGCCGCGCGGGTGGCCTCCGAGGCTTCCGGGCTCGCCGCGCGCAACCCCGGGCTCCGCTCGTTGGAAGCGGCGGCGGCGCACGCCGGCGGGCTGCTCGGGGACGATGCCGAACGGCTCGTCGCCGCCGGGGCCGCGCACGTGGACCCGTGGGCCGGCGCATCCGCCTACGAAGACGCCGGCAAGCTCCTCGCCGCCCCGGGCCGGGACCGCGATCGGGCGGTGGAGATCCTGGAACGGGCGGTGGACGGCTACACGAACGCCGGGGCCCCACGGGACGCCCGTCGGGTCGTCAGCAAGCTCCGCGCGCTCGGGGTGCGGCGCGGCCGCTATCCGCGCTACGCCGGCCAGGACGGTGCGAACACCGGCTCCCTCACCGAGACCGAGGCCGCCGTGGCCGAGTTGGTGAGCCACGGGTTCACCAACTCCCAGGTCGGCGAGCACCTGTTCATCTCCGGCCACACCGTGGCCTTCCACCTGAAGAAGATCTTCCGCAAGCTCAACGTGGCGTCTCGTGTCGAACTGACGCGCGCGTGGAGCCGTCTTTCCGATACGGCCGGCGAGCCCGCGTCCCTGGGGTAGCGGGTGGTGCTGCCGGCCGGTCCCCGCAGGGGGGCCGGCCGGCTCCGCCGTGGCGCGGGGCGCCGGTCACGAGGTCTCGAACGGCAGGATCCGGCGCAGCTTGCCCGGTGTTCCCGGGCGCTTGCGCCACTCCCGGGGGTATCCCACGGACACCTCTTCGAAGCGGACGCCCTCGTGGTAGGTGGTCCGCGGGATGTGGAGATGGCCGTAGACCATGGCGGCGACCCGGAACCGGCGGTGCCAGTCGGCGGTCAGCCGGGTCCCGCACCACATGGCGAACTCCGGGTACCACAGGACGTCCGTCGGGTGCCGGTCGAGCGGGTAGTGGTTGACGAGGACGGTGGGCAGGTCCTCGGGGAGTTCGGCGAGCCTGCGCTCGGTCTCGGCGACCCTGGCCCGGCACCAGGCCTCGCGGCTCGGATAGGGGTCGGGGTGCAGCACGTACTCGTCCTGGCAGACGACTCCGGTGCTGTGCGCGTAGGCCAGGCCCTGCTCCTTGGTGGTGCAGCCGTCCGGCAGGAAGGAGTAGTCGTACAGCAGGAACAGCGGGGCGACGGCCACCGGGCCGCCCGAACCCTCCCAGATGGGGTAGGGGTCCTCGGGCGTCGTGACGCCCAATTCGCGGCACAGCTCGACCAGGTGCTCGTAGCGTGCGACACCGCGCAGGGTGGTGGTGTCGCTGGGGTGGGTCCACAGTTCGTGGTTGCCGGGGACCCAGACGACCTTGCGGAAACGGCTCGCGAGGGTCTTCAGGCACCAGCGGATGTCGGCCACGGTCTCCGCCACGTCGCCGGCCACCAGCAGCCAGTCGTCGTCCGACTCGGGCGCCAGCCGCTCGACCAGGGCGCGGTTCTCGGCGTAGTTGAGGTGGAGGTCGCTGATGGCCAGCAACCGTCCGGCTCCGCCGGCGGTCCCGGTCATCGCCCGCTCCCTTCGGCGCCCGGGAGCCGCGGCGGACGGGACGCCGTGCCCGTCGCGTCCCGGCGCGTGCCCGTCCCGTCCTGGCGCGTGCCCGTCCCGTCCAGGCGCGTGCCCGCCGCGTCCTGGCGCGCCCCGGGTGCCGGGAGGCCCCTGCGCCCGGACGTCACCGCGGACCGCTTCCCGCGTGCGCGGCGGCGCCCTGCCGGTCCAGCCTCTGCGCCAGGATCTCGACCACGCGTGCGCTCTGGTCGACGAGGTAGAAGTGGCCCCCCGGCAGCACGTGCAGGTCCGTCGGTCCGGTGGTGTGGTCCTCCCAGGCCGCCGCCTCGTCGATGGAGACGCGGGGGTCGCTGTCTCCGGTGATCACCGTCAGCGGGCAGTCCAGCTTCCGGCCGGGCTCGTACCGGTACGTCTCGACCGCGCGGTAGTCGCTGCGGATCGCCGGCATGATCATTTCGAGCAGTTCCGGATCGGTCAGCATCGCCGAGTTGGTGCCGCTCAGCTTGCGGAGCTCGGCCACCATCTGGTCGTCCGACTCCATGTGGATCCGCTCTTCGCGCTCGCAGGAGGGAGCCCTGCGGCCGGAGGTGACGAGCCGTACGGGCGAGGGGAGGCCGGCGTCCTGCATGCGCAGCGCGACCTCGTAGGCGAGGACGGCTCCCATGCTGTGCCCGAACAGCGCCAGGGGCCGGTCGTCGAGCCGGCGCACGGCCTCGAAGATCTGGTCGGCCAGGTCGGGGAGGCTGGGGATGTTCGGCTCGTGGCGCCGGTCCTGCCGCCCGGGGTACTGGATCGCCAGCACCTCCACCGCGGGCGCGAGGGCCTTGGACATCGGGAAGTAGAAGCTCGCCGATCCGCCCGCGTGCGGCAGGCACACGAGGCGGACCTTGCTGTGGGGCGCCGGGTGGGATCGGCGCACCCACTTTTCGAATTGCTCCGCTGCTTGAGGCACGGCCAGAAATTCCTTTCGGGAATCGCCCTTGGCGCGCTACTGCTCCACCGCGGGTCGAGCAACAATCTATGACGGGATCCGCGCCGACCCCGATACTTGCACTGTCTTTTCAGGAGCGTAGGACAGGTGCGACCGGGCGGACATCCCCCGATCTGATAGGGCGCCCCGACCGCTCGGCGCATTTGCCGTAGGAGGCACACAGCATGAGGATCACCGCGGACACCGGGAAGTGCATCGGTGCGGGCCAGTGCCTGTTCACCGAGCCGGACCTGTTCGACCAGAACGAGACCGACGGCAGGGTCGTCGTACTGAATGCCGAGCCCGAGGGCGAAATCCTGGAGCAAAAGGCCCGCGAGGCCGTCTACCTCTGCCCGAGCCGCGCCCTGTCGCTGGCCGAATGAGCCGTGCTCAGCCGAGCCGCAGCGGAATGGCGGCGGCCGCGGTGAAACCGGTCCGCAACACCCACGGGACCTCCTCGCGCGCCACCGCGAGGGACAGGTCCGGGAAGCGGGTGAACAGCGCGTGCAGCGCCACCTCCGCCTCCTGGAGCGCCAGCGGGGCACCGAGGCAGTAGTGGGCCCCCTGCCCGAACCCGAGGTGGCCCGTCCCCATCTCGCGGCCCACGTCCAGCCGTTCGGGACAGCCGAACCTGCGCGGGTCGGTGTTCGCGGACAGGATCAGCGGCAGGACCGGAGCGCCGGCGGGGATCGCCACGCCGCCCAGCTCCACGTCCTCGGCCGGGTAGCGGGGGTTGCCGAACTGGGTGGGTCCCAGGCGCATGAGCTCCTGCACCGCGTGCGGCCACCGGGACGGGTCCTCGCGCAGCAGGGCGAGCTGCTCCGGGTGCTCGAGCAGGGCCAGCACCGAGTTGCCGATCAGGTGCATCGTCGTCTCGTGCCCGGCGAGCACCAGGGAGAAGACCAGCTTGACCATCTCCCGGTCGGTGAGGCGGTCGCCGTCCTCCTCCTGGACCTGGACGAGGGCGCTGATCAGGTCGTCGCGGGGCTCGGCGCGGCGGCTCGCGATCACGGCGAGCAGGTGGTCGGCGCACTCGCGGAAGACGGCCGGCAGTTGCTCGGCGTGCTCCGTGGGCACCATCAGCGCGCGGCCCCACCGGTACCAGTCCGCGCGGTCGGCCTCGTCGATGCCGACCAGCTCGCAGATCACGGTGGCCGGCAGCTCGAAGCAGAACGACTCCACGAGGTCCACGGGCGTGCCGTCGCGTCCCGCCTCGGCCATCCGGTCGAGCAGCGTCGCGGTGATCTCCTCGACGCGCGGGCGCAGCGCGGCGACCCGCCGCGCGGTGAACGCCCGGGAGACCAGCCGGCGCAGCCGGCGGTGGTCGTCGCCGTCGATTTCGATCAGCTTGCCGGCGAGGTAGTCCACCACGTCGGACGAAACGCCCTTCATGACCGTGAACCGGCTCCCCGCGCGGCCTGCGGGCACCGAGGCCGGGTTGTTGAGGAACAGCGGGTCGGTCAGGACCCGGCGCACGTCGTCGTAGCGGGTGACCAGCCACATCGGCGGCCCGCCCATCATCGAGCCGGTCAGGACCGGAGCCTGCTCGCGCATCCGCGCGTACGCGGCGAACGGATCGGCGATCAGGTCCGGCGCGAACAGGTCGACCGTGGTGGCCGGGTTCTCGGCGGTGGCGGTCATGGATCTACCCCTTCGTGTGAAAGACGGAGCTGCGCCAGGGACGGCCGCGCGGCCGGCTGCTGGAGGAGCAGCCGGCCGCGCGGAAGCCCGTGCCGGACGGACCGGTGGCCTGGCGGCGGCGCCTGCTAGCCGATGCGGACGGCCGTGAGCTGCCAGACGGGGGCCTTGATCTCGCCCTCCAGCTCCTCCTCCGGCCAGGAGAAGGCCGGGTCGAAGGCGACGGGGGCGTCGGGGGCACCCTCGGCCGGCTTCTCGCCCAGCATCTCCCGGATGCCCTCGTGGGTGAGGGTGGTGTCGTACTCGGCCAGCTCGAGAGAGGTGATCTCGAACTTCTCGCCGACCGTCTCGCGGAGGTTCTGCTCGGTGACCCGCTGCACGGTCGGGAACGGCGCGTGCGCCTCCGCGGCGAAGACCCACAGGTGCAGGCGGGCGCCGGGCTTGGTGGCACGGTGCAGGGCGGCGACGTAGGCGCGCTGGGCGTCCGCCGTCAGGCAGTGGTAGAGCGCGCTGTCGATGACCGTGTCGAAACGGCCCTCGAAGCCCTCCAGGCTGGTGGCGTCGGCGACGGTGAAGTCGACCTTGGCCCCCTCGGCCTCGGCCCGCCGCGTGGCCTCCTTAATGGCGGTCGGCGCCGCGTCGATGCCGGTGACCCGGTGGCCGCGGGAGGCGAGGAAGATGGAGTTGCCGCCGAGGCCGCAGCCGATGTCGAGGACGTCGCCGGTGATCTGGCCGGCGTCCTCGAGCGCGATCAGGAGCGGCTGCGGGCCGCCGATGTCCCACGGCGCCGGGGCGCCGACGCGGGTCTCGCCCTTGTAGTTCTGATAAAAGGCGTCATTGTCGAGGGTTTCCAGCGAAACTTGCTTTCCGGACACACGAGCCTCCAGCGAATTGTTCAACGAGATTGATGTTTTGGCATCCGACCGCGCTGACATACCGGTCAACCGCGGGAATGCCCAGAGCCCGGCAGCGGTGGCCCGCGCGCCTTGCATTGTCCTGCTCCACGCTAGGACAGGCACCACCGGCCGGACATCCCCCGATCTGATAGGCCGTACGCGAATCCAACGGACCCCTAGGGCATGACAGGCCGGCTGAACATCCCTCAACCTGGTAGTAATTCCCGTTCCTTGACACGCCCCGAACGCCCGAATACTATTCTGGCAATTTTCCAGCGTGGCGGAATTCAGCCTTCAGACAGCGCGGACCTGTGAAGTCCTCCCTGACGCCGTTTTTCGAAGTGCTCACTGATCTGCCCACGGCATGCGACGAGGGGCACGATGCCAACCATGCGAACGCACGACACGTACTCGAATCCGACGGACACGGACGTCGTCATCGTGGGCAACGGGCCGATCGGTGCCGCGCTCTCGGTGCTGCTCGCCCAGCAGGGCTGGCGGGTGACGGTACTCGAACGCCGTCCCCGGCCGTACAAGCTCCCCCGGGCGACCAGTTTCGACGGGGAGACCGCCCGGCTCCTGGCCGCCACCGGGATCGGCCCGCAGATCGACCGGGTCACCGAGCCGGCCAACGGCTACCAGTGGCAGACCGCGGCCGGTGCGGTGCTGCTGGACATCGAGTTCTCCACGGCCGGTCCGTACGGCTGGCCGGACGCCAACACCATGCACCAGCCGGCGCTGGAGGAACTGATCGCGGCCAGGGTCGAGGCGCTCGCGGGCATCAGCGTGCTGCGCGGCCACGAGGTCGTGGGGATCTCCGACGGCGGGGAACGGGTGGAGGTGACCGCGGCGACCGACGACGGGGCGACCCGCGTCCTGTCCGCGCGGTGGGTCGTGGGCTGCGACGGCGCCAACAGCTTCGTGCGCGACCACCTCGACGTCCCCGTCACCGACCTCGGCTTCTCCTACGAGTGGCTGCTCTGCGACGTCGAACTGCACCAGCCGCGTGAGTTCACCCCCAGCAACGTGCAGATCTGCGACCCGGCCCGGCCCACGACCGTGGTGGCCAGCGGACCGGGGCGCCGGCGCTGGGAGTTCATGCGCCTGCCGGGCGAGAGCACCGCCGAACTCAACCGGCCCGAGACGGCCTGGCGGCTGCTGGCGCCGTTCGGCGTCACCCCCGACACGGCGACGCTGCTGCGCAGCACCACGTACATATTCCAGGCCCGTTGGGCCGACCAGTGGCGCGTGGGCCGCGTCCTGCTGGCCGGTGACGCCGCCCACCTGATGCCGCCCTTCGCCGGTCAGGGCATGTGCTCCGGCATCCGCGACGTGGTCAACCTGGCGTGGAAGCTGGACCTGGCGCTGCGCGGTCTCGCGGACGAGTCCCTGCTGGACACCTACACGCAGGAGCGCCGCGCACAGGCCAAGGAGGCGATCTTGGCGTCGGTCCAGCTGGGCCGCGTGATCTGCGTGACGGACCCGGCGGCCGCAGCCGAGCGGGACGCCACGGTGCTCGCCAACCGGCGCGGCCGGCCGGCGGGGCGGCCGGAGCCGGCGAAGCCGCTCTCGGTCGGGCTGCTGCACCGGCCTTCGGGAGCCGAGGCGGCCGAGGCACCCGCGGGAGCCGTCGTACCGCAGGGGCGCGTGAGCGGGCAGGCCGGCAGCGGGCTGTTCGACGAGGTCGTCGGACGCGGCTTCGTCCTGCTGACCACCGAGGACCCGCACACCCTGCTCGACGAGGAGCGGCTGTCCTTCCTCGGGGAGCTGGGGGCCCGCGTGGTGCGGCTGCTGCCGCAGGGTCAGGCGCCGCACGACGCGGGCGGTGTCGTCGGGGTCGTGGACACGGACGAGGTCTACGGACCGTATCTGGCGCGGTACGGGGCGACCTCCCTGCTCGTCCGCCCGGACTACCACGTCTTCGGTGCCGCGAGCGGCCCGCACGGCACGGGAGCGCTGGTCGACGACCTGCGGGACCAGGTGCGTGCCGCGGCGGCGGCCGGTGCACCGCACCGGGCCGGCTGACGGGTCAGGACGCGACCAGCCGGGCGAGCGACACCGCCCCGCGCAGCGACGACAGGCCGCCCAGCGCTGCCGGTTCCACCGGCAGCGGGGGCTGGCCGGGGCGGGCCAGTTCGGCGAGGCGCTCGGACACCATGGGGACGAGCCCGGGGATACCGGCCGCGAAGCCGCCGCCGATCAGGACGAGCCGCGGATGGACCAGTTCCTGGACGCCGGAGACCGCGGCGGCCAGGGCCCGGCAGGTCCGGTCGACCGCGGTGACGGCCCACGGCTCCCCCTCGCGCAGCGCCCGCCGCAGTTCTTCGAACGTGGCGGGCGCCGTGCGCAGCCGGGCCGCGCGGCTCAGGGTGGCCGGTCCAGAGGCGATCGCCTGGAGGCATCCGCGGCGTCCGCAGACGCACGGCGCACCGTCCAGGTCGACGATCAGGTGGCCGATCTCGAACGAGCCGCGGCCGAGCCCGGGGCAGAGCGCGCCCCGCAGGACGAGGCCGCCGCCTATGCCGGTGCCCACCCCGAGGTAGAGCAGGTCCTCGCAGCCCGCTGCCTCGGCCTCCGCGAGGGCGCCGAGGTCACCGTCGTCGGCCCAGGCCACGGCCGCCTCGGGGAACAGCGCGCGGAGCGATTCGTCCAGGTCGAGCCCGTTCCACTCCGGGCGGCTGGGCCAGGCGGTGACCCGGCCGTCCGGTCCGACCGTGCCGGGCATCGCGACGCCCACCGAACGCAGGGGCGCCGCGATCCTCCTGCGCAACCCGGCGACGTGGTCGGCGACTTGCGCGAGGTCGCGGTCGACGCTGTGCCGCGGGTCCCATCGGAACGAGGACTCGTCGACACAGTCCGCGCCGGCCTCCACCCGGAAGGCGACCTTGGTGCCCCCGATGTCGACACCGAGGTGGTGTGGCTTCTCCATGCCCGTGGACGGCCTCAGCCGCGGGGCACGGACGGGCACAGCGCCAGCAGGTCGGCCGGACGGTGCAGGACGGCGCCCGGCCCTGCGGCCAGGAGCTCCTCCTCGTCGTCCACCTCGGCCCACAGCGCGGCGGCCGAGGCCACGCCGGCGCCCTTCGCGCTGGCCAGGTCGGTCGGGGCGTCGCCGACCATGACGGCCGCCTCGGCCGGCAGCCCCAGCAGGTGCAGGGCGTGCTCCACGATGTCGGGGGCGGGCTTCGGGTGGGCGACCTCGTCCGAGCCGATCACGTGGTCGAAGAAGGGCAGCAGGCCCAGCTGTTCGAGCAGGGAGCGGGCGCGCGGCCCGCTCTTGCCGGTGGCCACGGCGAGCTTGTACCCGCGCACGCGCAGGGTCAGGAGCAGCTCGACGATGCCCTCGAAGACCGGCACCTGGGGTGCGAGCCGGTAGCTCTCGCGGACGAAGGGCTCCTCCATCTCCAGCGGGAGGCCCATGATCCGCATGATGTCCGGGAAGTAGCGCCCCTGGTGGCGGCGGTACTCCTCGAACGGCGCCGGGCCGTCGCCGACGGCTTCCTTGTAGGCGATGGCGAAGGCTTCCTCCATCACCGCGAAGCTGTCGACGATGACCCCGTCCAGGTCGAAGATCACGGCGCGCCTGACCGACGGCAGGGTCTGCGCCGGCGGCTGCCTTAGCGTGGTGACTGTCATGTGATGCCCATTCCGTACGTCTGGTCGTTCTCTTGGAACCGGTGGCTCCACCGGCTTTCTCCCGCGTTCGTGCTCAAGCGGGCACCACACTGCGGGCGCGCACGGAGCGGGCCGACGCGTAGAAGTCCTCGATGACGCGGACCGTCGTACGGGCCTCGGCGATGGACCTGCCGCGGCTGGCGGGGTCCCGCAGGATCCCGGCGAGGCCGTCCAGCTGGCGCCGGTACTCGTTGCCGATCGGCTCGTCGGGCACCGGGAGGGTCGTGGTGGTGCCTTCCCGGGTCAGCGTCAGCACGGACTGGGGCTGGCGGTTGGGGCTGAAGCCGAAGGTGCACCGCAGCTCGGCGGTACCGGCGCTGCCGACCACCTGGATCGTGGACACGTCCCGCGCCTCGTGCGACGCCCAGCTGGCGTGCAGGGCGACGGAGACGCCGTCCTCGCGGACGAAGAAGCCGCGCGCGGTGTCCTCGACGTCGCCGCCGGCGTCGGCCGCGGGCTGGTCCTGCCGCCATGCCGCGCTCCAGGAACCCATGTTCACGAAGTCGTTCGCCGTGACACCGACGACCTGGGTGAAGCGGGAGGGACCGAGCAGGGAGGCGAGGGTGTCGAGCAGGTGCCATCCGAGGTCGAACAGCACACCGCCGCCGGCCTTGCTGCGCTGGGTGAACCAGCCGCCGGCCTTCGGGATGCCGCGCGCCCGGACCCAGGACAGGTCGATGTGCCGGATGTGGCCGAGGTCCGGCACCAGCTGTGCCAGGGCGCCCACATCGCTGCGGTAGGGGGCGGCGCTGCCGGCCAGCAGCGTGGCCCCGCCGGCGCGTTCGGCCGCTGCCAGCGTGTCGGCCTCGTCGGAGGTCAGGCACACCGGCTTCTCCAGGAAGACGGAGATGCCCCTGGCGAGCAGGTTCGCGGCCACTTCGGCGTGCAGGAAGTTGGGGACGGCGACGACGGCGAGGTCGACCGTCCGGGGCGTGAGGGCGTCCACCGTCGCGTGGACGGGAATGCCCAGCGCCCGGTCGAAGGCCGCGCGTGCGGCCGGTTCGGTGTCGGTGACGGCCACCACGTCGAAGTCGGCGTGCTCGCGCAGCAGGGGGAGCCACAGTTCCCGTCCCGCCCAGCCGAGTCCGACGATGGCCACCCGGACGCTCATGCGGTGCTCACCGCGTCGGCGATGATCTCGGCCGTCCGGTGCATGTCTTCCTCGCTCGCGAGCAGCGTGCGGTGGTGCAGCCAGATGCAGTCCTGGCTGATGGCCTCCGAGTGGGGGCAGCGCTCCGCGAGCTCGTCCGGGGTCGTGTCGGGCGCACCGATCTCCCAGAAGGCGTCGGTGCGGTAGATCGCGCGGAACCCGGCGAACGCCGGCAGGCCGGCCTCCACGAGGCGGTCCACCAGGGCGTTGCGGTCGTCCTCGCGCAGGCCCGGCACCCGGAACATCGCCATGTAGTGCGACGGCACGTCGGTGCGCTCGTCACCGCGCTGCGGGACCACTCCGTCGATCGACTCGAGCAGCTTGGACAGCAGGGCCCAGCGCTCGTGCCGGACCGCGATCTGGTCGTCCAGGCGGCGCAGCTGCGCCCGCAGCACCGCGGCCGAGAACTCGTTGAGCCGCAGGTTGGAGCCGGCGATCGCGTGACGGTAGCGGCGGTCGGTGCGGGGCCGGCCGCAGCTGTGCCGCAGGAAGGCGTTCTCGTACATCTCCGAGTCCGGGAACAGCACGGCGCCGCCCTCGCCCGCGGTCATCAGCTTGCCGTTCTGGAAGCTGAACGCGGCGACCGAACCGAGCTCGCCGACGCGCTTGCCCTTCCAGCGGGCGCCGTGGGCGTGCGCGGCGTCCTGGAGCAGCGGGACGCCCGTGTCGGCGGAGAGCTGGGCCAGTGCGTCCATGTCCGCCAGGAAGCCGGCCATGTGCACCGGCATGATCGCCCGGGTGCGCGGGGTCACGGCGGCGGCGGCCGCCGCCGCGTCGATGGAGTAGGTCTGCGGGTCGACGTCCACGGGGACCGCGACCGCGCCGAGCCGCTGCGCCGCCTGGGAGGACGAGATGAAGGTGAAGGCCGGGACGATGACTTCGGAACCCGGACCGACGCCCATGACCTGGAGGGCGAGTTCCAGTGCGTGGGTTCCGTTGGTGACCGCGAGGGCGTGGGCCGCACCGTGGTGCTCGGCGAACTCCTGCTCGAAGTGGTCGACTTCGTTTCCGCCCATCCGCCACCACTGGCCCTGCTCGAGGGCACGGATGAGCCCTTCCCGCTCCCCCTCGTCATACTGGGGCCACTGGGGGAATTCCGGCGCCTGTCGCACGTTCATGTTTCTCCAAGGAATGGATCTGACTCGACGCGAGGTGCGAAGCGGGCGGGGCAGCAGCGTGCCGCAGAGAAAGACGCGCGCGCACGAGCACGTTCCGTCGAGTTCGCGGAAGAGGCGCACACTCCGCCCCGTGCAGCGTCATGTGCAGTCAGAAAGAGCTGAATTACCGGTCCAATGTAGGGCTTCTATTCGCGAGCCCGCATCCCCAGATTCGGTAGTTTCGCCGGTAATTCAGTGGAGATCGAAGAAGACTCGATAGGAATTCAGCTGCCCCTCGAGCATGTGAATGCCGTGGTGCACCGGGTGTCCGAGTGCGGCTGCCTGCCGCAGGAGCCGCGTCTCACGGGGTTTCATGACGATGTCCGCCACCACACAGCGCTTCGGCAACGAGTCCAGGGGGAACGGGAAGGGATCTCCCGCGTGCATTCCGAGCGGGGTGGCGTTCACGGCGAGGTCGACGTCGCGCAGGCGCGGTTCGTCCAGGGCGGACACCCGGCCCGGCCAGCGGGCCTCGAGGCGGGCGACCAGGGCCCGGAGCTTTCCGGTGTCCCAGTCGTACACCTCCAACCGGTCGACGCCGGCCGCCAGGAGCGCCGCGGCGATCGCGCTGCCCGCACCTCCCCCGCCGACGAGCGCGGCCCGTCTGCCGCGGGGATCGTGCCCGGCGCCGACGAGGCCGGCCACGAACCCCGACCCGTCGAAGTTCTCGGCGAGCCAGCTGCCGTCGGCCTCGCGGCGCATCACGTTCGCACTTCCGACGATGTCCACGGTGGGGCCGCAGCGGTCGGCCAGCCGGCGGACGGCGACCTTGTGCGGCACGGTGATGAACATGCCGTCGAGGTTCTCCACCCGCTGCAGCCCGCGCACGACGTGCTCGAGGTTCTCCGGCCGGGCGTGCACCGGTACGACCACCGCGTCGATCCCCAGGCTCGCGAAGATCGGGTGCATGAGCGTGGGTGCCTGGACCTGGGCGATGGGGTCGCCCAGCACGGCGTACAGACGGGTGGTGCCGGTGATGGGGATGCCGGGGGGCCGTGCGGTCATCGCAGCGCTGCCTTGGCGCCCGCCGTGACGTCCCGCTCGGTGCCGGGGACGCCGGGCGCCGCCGTCCCGGCGACGCGGAAGGCGAGTTCCAGCGACTGCTCCGCGTTGAGGCGGGGGTCGCAGGCCGTGTGGTAGCGGACCGGCAGATCGGCTTCGCCCACTCCCGCCCCGACGCATTCCGTGACGTCATCGCCCGTCACCTCGACGTGGATCCCGCCGGGGTGGGTGCCCAGCCGGCGGTGGACTTCGAAGAATCCGGCGATCTCGTCGGCTATGTGGCGCACGTCGCGCGTCTTGTACCCGTTCGCCGAGGTGTGGGTGTTGCCGTGCATCGGATCGCACTGCCAGATCACCTGGTGGCCGGTCGCGGTGACCTTCTCCACGATCGCCGGCAGGACGTCACGGACCTGGGTGTGGCCCATGCGGCTGACCAAGGTCAGCCGGCCGGGTTCACGGTGCGGGTCGAGCCGGCGCACGTAGGCGGCGGCCGTCTCCGGGCTGGTACCGGGGCCGATCTTGAGGCCGATCGGGTTGGAGAGCAGTTCCGCGAACGCGATGTGCGCGCCGTCGAGCTGACGGGTGCGCTCGCCGATCCACAGGAAGTGCCCCAGCCCGCTGGACAGCCGGCGTCCGGGTCCGCCGGTGTCGACCCGCAGCAGGGACTTCTCGTAGTCGAGCAGGAGCGCCTCGTGGCTGACGTAGACCTCGTCGCCGAGCGAGCGCACGAGCTCCATCGCCCGCGCGGCGTCGGCGTGGGCCCGCAGCATCCGGTAGGGGTCGGGCGTCCGGGCCGCGAGGGTGGGCTCGACGGAATTGACCATGTCGCCGCGGTAGACCGGCAGGCCCTGTGCGTCGACGGACTGGGAGCGGGGCTTGGCGTACTGGCCGGCCATCCGGGCGATCTTGACGACGGGCAGGCCGGTGCCGTGGGCGAGCACCGCGGCCATGTCCGCGAGCGTGCGCAGATTGGCCCGCAGGTGCGCTTCGGTGTTCCCGGCGAAGGTCTCGGCGCAGTCGCCTCCCTGGAGCAGGAAGGCCTCGCCGCGCGCGACGGCGGCGAGCCGGCGGCTGAGCCGTGCGGTCTCCGCCGGCGCCACGATCGGCTCGGCGCGGCTCAGGGACTCCACCGCGTCCCTGGCCCGTTGCGGGTCCGGCCAGGCCGGTTGCTGCGCGGCCGGCCGGGCCAGCGCCTCCTCCAGCCTGCCGAACAGCAGGCGGTCCGCCGGCAGGGCGGCGCCGGCCGATACGTCGAGATCGGCCGGCCACTGCGTTACACGCGTCATTTCTGAACCACATCGATCGTGGAGGCTCCGAGCTCGGCGTCGCCGACGAGATCGGCCGTCCGTGCTCGGGGCATCCGGTCAAGGACCCGCGCGACCACCTCGGGGGGCACGTCGGCCACCAGTTCCGCGCCCTTCGGGCCGTCCAGGACGAACCCGAGTCCGGTCATCGCCTTCTTGTCGTGCCGCATCAGCTCGATGAGGGCCGCGGGCTCGGCCTCGGCGGGCAGGGCGGTGGGCAGGCCGTAGTGCCGGACGACGTCCCGGTGCTCGTCCACCCGCGCCTGGTCGATACGGCCCAGGGCGCCGGCGAGCCGGCCCGCGAAGACCGTCCCGATGGCCACCGCCTCGCCGTGGCGCAGCGCGAAGTCGGTGGCCTTCTCCAGCGCATGGCCCAGCGTGTGGCCGTAGTTGAGCAGGTGACGCAGTCCGGTGTCCCGCTCGTCCCTCTCCACGATGCCGGCCTTGAGGGTCACGCTGGCGGTGATCTGTTCCTGCAGCGTGAGTCCGCGCAGGTCCGCTGCGCCGATGAAGTGGCAGCGGGCGATCTCACCGAGCCCGTTCAGCATCTCCCGGCGCGGCAGGGTCGACAGGTAGTCGGTGTCGCACAGCACCGCGCTGGGCTGCCAGTACGTGCCGACCAGGTTCTTGCCGGCCGGCAGGTTCACTGCCGTCTTCCCGCCGACGCTGGCGTCCACCTGGGCCAGTAGCGTCGTGGGCAGGTGGACCACGGGGACGCCCCGGTGGTAGAGCGCTGCCGCCAGCCCGACCACATCGGTGGTCGTGCCGCCCCCGCAGGAGACGACGACATCGGACCGGGTGAGCCCGAACCGCACGAACTCACCGCACAGCGCCTCCACCGTGGCGAGGGTCTTGTCCTGCTCGCCGTCCCGGGCCGGCAGCAGCAGGGTCTCGACACCGGTTGGCGGCACCCATTCCTCCGGGCGGGCCGACACGACGACGGCCCGCCTCGCGCCCAGCCGTCGGATGACCGCGGCGAGCGACGTACGCACCCCCGGGCCGATGAGCACGTCGTACGAATGGTCTCCGAGGCGCAGAGGAATGGAAGCCATCACGTTCTACCGACCCGCCGTCGCCCTGAACACGCGCGCCGCGGCCCGCTCCTTACGGTCGAATTCGTCCAGCTGGGGATAGGCCGGGCAGCCGTACACCCGCTTGAACGGGGCGAAGGTGTCCCACTCGGTCCGCCGCCGCATCTCTTGTGCCATGGGGTTGTGCTCACTCCAGAAGTCGCCGCCGATGAGGCGGATCACGTACTTCTCCAGGGCCTCCCGCGCCGTGGAGCGGGCGGCGTCGGCTGCCACCGACACCAGCTCGCCCTCGTAGTAGGCGTGGATGAGCCGGATGTACGTGTCGTAGCCGGTCTTGAAGTAGTTGGAATAGTTTTCGAACAGGCGGCCCTCTGCGGCCGGGTCGGCCAGCGCCGCCCCGATCGTCTCGGCCGCACGGACGCCGGTGGCCGTCGCCACCAGCACGCCGCCGGAGAACATCGGGTCGCCGAAACAGCCGGCGTCGCCGACCATGGCCCAGCCGGGCCCGGTGACCGTGTCCGAGTGGTAGCAGTAGTCCGTCTCGACCTTGAGGTCCGTGGTGGGGCGGGTTCCGGTCAGGCGCGCGGTGATCCGCGGGATCCTGGCCACGTGCTCCTCGAACGCCTTCTCGGTCGTCGTGCCGCGCAGCACGTCGCGCGGCATGACCGTGCCGACGCTGATGGCGTCCTTGGACAGCGGGATCGCCCAGACCCAGCCGTCGTCGTGGGCGCCGACCTGGATGTCGCCCTCGACGCCGAGGTTGTGGCGCTCGTCGAGTCCTTCGTAGTGCCGGAAGACCGCCACCATACGGAGCTTCTCGAGCGTCTTGCGCAGCCCGAAGCGGTTGGCGATCCGGCCCGCCCGGCCGCTCGCGTCGACCACGTAGGCCGAGCGCACCTCGTGGCCCCCGCCCTCGCGCTCGTAGCGGACGCCGACCATCCGGTCGCCGTCCATGAGCAGCTCGGTCACGTTCGCCCCGAAGAGCACCGTGGCCCCGGCTGCCGCGGCCTGATCGGTGAGCATCTTGTCGAACTTGGCGCGCTCGACCTGGAAGGCGCTCTGGTGCCGTCCCTCGCCCTGCTTCGTGAAGTCCGCGCGGAAGACGCCCTCGAAGAACTTCGTCTCCGTCGGGTCGATGAACTCGCCGCCGAACTTGGGGACGTAGCCCTGGGCCTCCACTGCCTCGCGCAGTCCGATCTGGTCGAACAGGCCCATCATGTAGGGCAGCAGGGACTCGCCTATGTGGAAGCGGGGGAACTCGTCCTTCTCCAGCAGGACCACGGAGTGGCCCTGCCGGGCGAGGACCAGGGCGCTGACGGCGCCGGCCGGTCCTCCACCGATCACAACCACGTCAGCCGTTGCTCTTTCCATTGTTCTCCCTTTCGTGTTCCAGCTCGTTCGAATGGCATTCGCAATGAGTGGTGCTACGTGTGGGGGGTGGGAGTGCAGATTCAGCTGAGCGGGCCGGACACAATGCTGTCGATCAGTGCCCGGTGCTCTTCGTCATCCATGATCGTGCGCACCTGTTCACGGCCGTCGCGGACCGTCAGGTAGCGCCGCTGTTTCATGACGACCTGACCGTTCTCGAAAGTGCGACCGCACAGGACTTCTTTGTCGTCGTGCCGTTCCGGATCCGACAGGATTCCCCGGAAGCTGTCTTCCAGTTCCTTCCAGTCGTCCCATTCACGGGCTTTCAGCGTGAAGGTGTAGACGACGCTCCACCGCGTCACCGCTCCCCGGCGCTGCAGGGCGATGTCGGATCCGTTGTCGACCAGCCGGAACTGGCTGCCGTACTGGGACTGGACCGCGTCGCAGACGCGCAGCGGCTCCATGTAGGAGGGGCCGGGGTAGCCCACGTCCACGAGCCAGTCGTCGCCGTCCAGGGACACGCGGTTGAACATGTGCTCCACGCCGATCCCGAAGGTGTCCCAGCCCAGGGCGGTGCTGCCCGCTATCAGCGTGACGTCGTAGCCGAGCTCGCGCAGCAGCCGGAAGAACATCCGGTTCAGGTGGTAACACGCGCCGCCCTGCCCGTTGATGATGGTCTTCTCGAACATCGCGTCCTCGTCGAGGTCGACGATGTCGATCCCGTCGCCGAGGTCGTAGGCGAAGCTGTTGTACGGAAGCGCCATGAGGTGGCTCTTGTGCAGCTTGCGCAGCGTCGCGAGGTCCACCCCGGTTTCCCCGTCGCAGCCGATGCGCCGGAGGTACCTGTTCACGTCGAACATGTCATCACCCTCTTTCAGACGGAGATCGCTACGGGATGGGCGGCCTGCTCGCCGCACATCAGCTCGTGCAGGTACCCGGCCAGCAGTCCTGGCGTCGGGTAGTCGAAGACGAGGTTCGGGGAGAGCTTCGTCTCGGTGATGTTGCGGAGCCGGTTGCGCAGCTCGATGGCGGTCAGGGAGTCGAAGCCGATCTCGAACAGCCCCTGGTCCGCGTCGAAGTGGTACGTCGGGCTGTAGCCCAGGACGGCGGCCACCTGGGCCCGCACCAGGTCGAGCAGCACCTGCGCCTGCTCGGGGGCGGACAGTGCGGACAGCCGCTCGGACAGTCGGCGGGGGTCCTCGCCGGCGCCCGCCGCCTGGACCTGCTGGCGGCCCGCACGCACCAGGCCGCGCAGCAGGTGGGGGACTCCCCCGCCCGTGGCCTGCGTGCGCAGGGTCCGCAGGTCCAGCTTGACGGGCACGAGCAGCGCGTGGGCGGAGCCCGCGGCGGCGTCGAAGAGCTCCATGCCCTCCGCCGGGGAGATCGGCAGCAGACCGCCGCGCCGGTTCATCCGGTTGCGGGTGAGGTCGTCGATGTGTTCCGCCATGCCGTTGGTCTGCTCCCACAGGCCCCAGGCCAGTGACAGACCCGGCAGGCCCGCCGCCCGGCGCTCGGCCATCAGACCGTCCAGGAAGGCGTTCGCCGCCGCGTAGCTGCCGCTGCCGGCGCCCATGAACACCGCCGAGACGGACGAGTAGACGATGAAGGCGTCGAGGTCCAGGCCCCGGGTCAGCTCGTCGAGGTGGCGCACCGCGTCCACCTTGGGCGCGAAGACCCTCGCCAGGCGCTCCGGGGTCAGCATCCCGATCACGCCGTCGTCCGTGACACCGGCCGTGTGCACGACTCCGGTCAGGCGGTGCTCGGCCGGCACGGACGCCAGCAGGGCTTCCACCTGGCTGCGGTCGGACACGTCGCAGGCGACCACCGATACGGCGGCACCCTGCTCGGTCAGCTCGGCGACCAGGGCGTCCATGCCCTCGGCAGCCGAGCCGCGGCGGCTGGCCAGCATCAGGTTCCGTACGCCGTGCCGCGCGACCAGGTGGCGGGCCACCAGGCCGCCCAGCGAACCGGCGCCCGAGACCAGGACGGTGCCTTCCGGCCCGAACACGGCCGGAGCGTCGGGGACCTGGTCGGCGACCCGGGCGAGCCGGGGTACGGACAGGGCCGCCGCGCGCACCGCGACCTGCGGCTCGCCGCTGGCCAGCACCGCTGCCAGCACCTCTTCCACCGGGCCTTCGGCGGCGGGGTCGGTGTCCAGCAGGATGATCCGGTCGGGGTTCTCCGCCTGCGCGGCGCGTACCAGACCCCACACCGCCGATCCGGCCGGGTCGGTCACCGTGTCCTCACCGCCCGCGGGCACCGCGCCCCGGGTCGCGATCACCAGCCGCGACTCCTCCAGCCCGGTCCCGGCCAGCCAGCACTGGACGACTTCCAGCACCTGGGAAGCGAGGCCCAGGACCGCGTCCTCATCCCCGGTGTGGCCGCTGACGGCTTCCATGACCGCCAGTGCCGGCGCCTGTGCGCCCGATTCCACGTCATCGGCCAGAGTCGCCACCTGTTCCGCGGTGGCCACCGCCACCCATGACGGTGCGGGCTCCGCCCGCTGCGTCAGGGGCAGTTCGGTCCACTTCACCTGGAACAGCGCGTCGGCGCCTGCCGTGGCGGCGGCGGTCTCCAGCTGCTCGGTGGACACCACGCGGCCCACCAGCGAGTCCATCGTGACGACCAGGCCGCCGGTCTCGTCCGCCGCCTGGAACGACATCGCGTCGTCCTCGTTGCGTGCGATGCGCACGCGCAGCACCGAGGCACCGGCCGCGTACAGCTCGAGCCCGTTCCACGCGAACGGCAGCTGGAGCTCCTGGTCGTCCTCCTCGCCGTCGACGTTGCCGTCGGCGGCCGCTGCGGCGGCGGTGAGCATCGCCGAGTGCAGGGCCGCGTCCAGCAGCGCCGGGTGGATGCCGAACCTCTCGGCGTCCTTGCGGTGCTCCTCGGGCAGGGCGACCTCGGCGAAGAGTTCCTCGCCGCGGCGCCATACCGCCTGCACGCCCTTGAAGGCCGGGCCGTACCCGTACCCCACCTCGGCGAGCCGGCCGTAGCCGCTGGTGATGTCCACCTGCTGTGCGCCGGGCGGGGGCCAGGCGGCGAAGTCGAATCCGGCGCCGCTGCCGTTGGCCCGCACCGTGACGGCCAGCATGCCGGTGGCGTGCCGGGTCCACGCGTCCGCGCCGCCCTCGTCACCGGCGTCCTCGCGCCGGGAGTACACGTCCACCGTGCGCGAGCCGGTCTCACCCGGTCCGCCCACCACGACCTGGACGCGTACGCCGCCCTGCTCGGGCACCACCAGCGGCGCCTCGATCACGAGCTCTTCCAGGACCCCGCACCCGGCCTCGTCACCGGCCCGCACGGCGAGCTCGACCAGCCCGGTGCCGGGGACCAGCACCACACCGCGGACCCGGTGATCGGCCAGCCACGGGTGCGTCCGCAGCGACAGCCGCGAGGTGAAGATGAACCCGTCGGAGTGCGGCAGCTGCACCACCGCGCCCAGCATCGGGTGATCGGCGCCTGCCAGTCCCAGGGACGCCGCGTCGGTCGGCTGCCCGGCCGACCGGAGCCAGTAGTGCTGGTGGTCGAAGGCGTAGGTCGGCAGGTCCACGCGCGTGGCCGGCCGCGGCAGGACGCCGCTCCAGTCCACGGGCACGCCGCGGACGTACAGTTCGGCCATCGAGGCGAGCAGGCGGCGCAGGCCGCCGTCCTCGCGGCGCAGCGAACCGGTCACCACGACATGGGCCTCGGCGTCGTCGACGGTCTCGGTGATCGGCTGGACCAGCACCGGGTGGGCGCTGACCTCCACGAACACCCCGTGGCCCTGCTCCAGCAGCGCGGCCACGGCCGGGCCGAAGCCCACCTGCGCGCGCAGGTTCCGGTACCAGTACCCGCCGTCCAGGACGCCGGCGTCCTCGATCCAGGTGCCGGTGACCGTCGAGAAGAAGGGGATCCTCGGTGCCTGCGCGCCGACCCCGGCCAGTTCCTCCGCGAGGGCGTCGCGGATGTCCTCCACGTGCCGGGTGTGCGAGGCATAGTCCACCGCGACGCGGCGCACGCGGACGCCTTCGCCGGACAGCGCCTCCAGCGCCTCGTCGAGTGCCGCGGCGTCTCCGGCGATCACCACGGAGGTCGGGCCGTTGACGGCGGCGACCTCGACGCGGTCCGCCCACGGCTGGATGCGTGCCAGCGCCTCGTCGGCGCCGAGCGCGACCGATGCCATACCGCCGCGTCCGGCGAGCTCCGACGCGATCACCTGGCTGCGCAGCGCCACGACGCGCGCCGCGTCCTGCAGGGACAGGGCGCCCGCGACGCACGCGGCGGCGATCTCACCCTGCGAGTGGCCGAGGACCGCGTCGGCCTTGACGCCGACCGATTCCCAGACCGCCGCCAAGCCCACCATCACGGCGAAGCTCGCCGGCTGCAGGACGTCGACCCGCTCCATCAGCTCGGGCTCGGTCTCACCCCGCAGGACATCGATCAGCGACCAGTCCACCCACGGCTCCAGAGCAGCCGCACACTCCGCGATCCGCTCCGCGAACACCGGAGAGGCCTCGAGGAGTTCACGGCCCATGCCCGCCCACTGCGAACCCTGCCCCGGGAACACCCACACGACCTTGCCCGGCGCACCCGAGCCGGCGCTGCCGGACACGACACCGGGCGCGCTCTCGCCGCGCGCCAGCGCCCGCAGGCCGGTCAGGACGTCCTGATCCGAGTCGGCGACGATGACCGCGCGCTCACCGAACACGGCGCGGCCCGACACCAGCGCCCCGGCCACGTCGGCCGGCGACACCCCCTCGGCTCCCTCGACGAATTCCGCGAGCCGTGCGGCCTGCCGCGCGAGCGAAGCGGCGTTCCGGGCGGAGACCACCAGCGGCACCGCACCGGCGGGCGCCTGCTCCGCGGAGACGGCGGGCTCGGCGGCCTGCGCCGGCGCCTCTTCCAGGATCAGGTGCGCGTTCGTTCCGCTGATGCCGAACGAGGACACACCGGCACGGCGCGGACGGCCGGTGCGCGGCCACTCCCGGGCCTCGGTCAGCAGTTCCACCGCACCGGCGGACCAGTCCACCTGGCTCGTGGGCGCGTCCACGTGCAGCGTGGGGGGCATGACGCCGTGCCGCAGCGCCTGCACCATCTTGATGACACTGGCGACACCGGCCGCGGCCTGCGAATGACCGATGTTCGACTTCAGGGAACCCAGCCACAGCGGCTGCTCCGGATCGCGGCCCCGCCCGTAGGTCGCGAGCAGCGCCTGCGCCTCGATCGGGTCGCCCAGGGCCGTACCGGTCCCGTGGCCCTCGACCACATCGACGTCGGCCGGGGAGAGGCCCGCGCTGTCCAGCGCCCGGCGGATCACCCGCTGCTGGGAGGGACCGTTCGGAGCGGTCAGACCATTGGAGGCGCCGTCCTGGTTCACCGCGCTGCCGCGCAGGACCGCCAGCACCCGGTGGCCGCGCTCGCGCGCCACCGACAGCCGCTCCAGCGCGACCACGCCCACGCCCTCGGCCCACCCGGTGCCGTCGGCGCCGTCGGCGTAGGACTTGCAGCGCCCGTCACGGGCCAGGCCGCGCTGGCGGGAGAACTCCACGAAGGTGCCCGGGGACGCCATGACCGTCGCGCCACCGGCCAGCGCCATCGAGCACTCGCCCTGGCGCAGGGCCTGCGCGGCGAGGTGCATCGCCACGAGCGACGAGGAGCAGGCGGTGTCGATGGTGACCGCCGGGCCCTCGAAACCGAACACGTACGAGACACGGCCGGACGCCACGCTCGCCGCGGACGCCGTGGCCGCGAAGCCCTCCAGCTCCGGCGCCTCGCCGGCGCCGGCGCCGTAGCCCTGGCTGGACACGCCGGAGAACACGCCGACGTCGGTGCCCTTGAGCGAGGCCGGGTCGATCCCCGCCTGCTCCATGGCCTCCCAGGAGGTCTCCAGCAGCACGCGCTGCTGGGGGTCCATCGCCAGCGCCTCGCGCGGCGAGATCCCGAAGAAGGCCGGGTCGAAGAGCCCCGCACCGCGCAGGAAGCCGCCCTGGCTGGTGTACGAGGTGCCCGTGCTCTCGGGGTCCGCGTTGAACAGGCCGTCCAGGTCCCAGCCGCGGTCGTCGGGGAAGGAGGACATGCCCTCGCGGCCCTCGAACACCATCTGCCACAGGCCTTCGGGGTCCGTGACACCGCCCGGCAGGCGGCACGCCATTCCGACGATCGCGATGGGTTCGTCGGGATCGGCGACGGCCGCCACCGCCGTCGCGGGGGCGCTCGCCACCGTGTCACCGAGCTCGTCGCGCAGGTAGCGAGCGAGCGCCAGCGGGGTCGGGTAGTCGAAGACCAGCGTGGCGGGAAGCTTCAGACCGGTCTCCTCGCGCAGCCGGTTGCGCAGTTCCACCGAGATGAGCGAGTCGAACCCGGCGTCCTTGAACGCCGTCTCCGCCCCGACGCCCCCGGGCCCGGTGTGCCCGAGCACGAGGGCGACCTGGGCGCGCACCAGCTCGAGGAGCAGGGCCTCCTGCTCCGCCGCGTCGAGCCCGGCCAGGCGGCGGACCAGTCCGCCGTCCCCGGCGGAGGCCGCCCGCGCGAGCTGCCGTCCCACGCGGACCAGACCCCGCATCAGCGGCGGCACTCCGGCGCCGGCCGCGGCGTCGGCCCGCACGCTGCGCAGGTCCAGCTTGACCGGCACCACCAGCGCCTGTCCCGAGGCCACGGCGGCATCGAACAGGTCCATGCCCTCCGTGGCGGATATCGCCTGCACACCGCCGCGGCTCATGCGCGCCTGGTCGGCGCCGCTGAGGTGGGCGGTCATACCGTTGATCTGCTCCCACAGGCCCCAGGCGAGCGAGAGGCCCGGCAGGCCCGCCGCGCGGCGGCCGGCGACCAGCCCGTCGAGGAAGGCGTTCGCCGCGCCGTAGTTGCCCTGGCCGGCGGATCCGAAGACACCCGACGCGGACGAGAACACGACGAACGCGTCGAGGTCCAGGCCGCGGGTCAGCTCGTCGAGGTGCCGCACCGCATCCACCTTGGGCGCGAACACCTTCGCCAGGCGCTCCGGGGTCTGCGCCGCGATCACGCCGTCGTCCAGCACACCGGCGGTGTGCACGACACCGGTCAGGCGGTGCTCGGCCGGAACCGATGCCAGCAGCGACTGCACCTGGGTGCGGTCGGACACGTCGCAGGCCACCACCGATACGGCGGCACCCTGCTCGGTCAGCTCGGCGACCAGGGCGTCCATGCCCTCGGCAGCCGAGCCGCGGCGGCTGGCCAGCACCAGGCTCCGTACGCCGTGCCGCGCGACCAGGTGCCGGGCCACCAGGGCGCCCAGCGAGCCGGCGCCCGTGACCAGGACCGTGCCGTCCGGGCCGAACACGGCCGGAGCGTCCGGGACCTGAGCGGCGGTGCGGGCGAGCCGGGGAACCGACAGCACCGTGCCGCGTACCGCGATCTGCGGCTCGTCGGCCGCCAGGAGCGCGCCCAGCAGCGACTGCACCTCGCCCTCGCCGGCGGGGTCGGCGTCGATCAGGACGATCCGGTCCGGGTTCTCGGCCTGCGCGGCGCGCACCAGACCCCACACCGCCGAACCGGCCGGGTCGCCCAGCGCACCGTCCCCGGCGGGAACCGCGCCGCGCGTCACGACCACCAGCCGCGACTCCTCCAGCCCGCTCGCGGCCAGCCAGGCCTGGACGGCCTCCAGGACGCGGGAGGTCAACGCCAGTACGGCGTCCTCGCCTTCGCCGCCGACCGCTTCCAGCAGCGCCACGGCGGGCGCGTCGGCGTTCTCGGCCAGGGCGTTGACGTCATCGGCCGTGCTCACCGTCACCCACGACGGCGACGGCTCCACGCCCTGCGCCGCGGCGAGTTCGGTCCACTCCACCTGGAACAGCGAGTTGGCGGTGACGGTGTCCGCCGCCGTCTCCAACTGCTCCGTGGACACCGGCCGGGACACCAGCGAGTCGAGCGTCACGACCAGGCCGCCGGTCTCGTCCGCCGCCACCAGCGTCACCGCGCCGGGCCCGCCGGGCGCCATGCGCACCCGCAGGGCCGTGGCACCGGCGGCATGCAGCTCCAGGCCGTTCCAGGCGAACGGGAGCACCGGCTTCCCGGCGTCCTCGGCCGCCGTGTCCGTGGGGGCGCCGAACATACCGGTGTGCAGGGCCGCGTCCAGCAGCGCCGGGTGGATGCCGTACCGCGCGGCGTCCTTGCGCTGGTCCTCGGGCAGGGCGGCCTCGGCGAAGAGCTCCTCGCCGCGCCGCCACACGGCGCGCAGACCCTGGAAGACCGGGCCGTAGCCGTAACCGCTCTCGACCAGGCCGGGGTAGAAGTCCCCCACCTCGACGGGCTGGGCGCCCGGCGGCGGCCAGGCGGTGAAGTCGAACCCGGCGGCGCTGCCGCCCGCCTGGCCCGTGGCCGACAGCATGCCGGTGGCGTGCCGCGCCCACATGTCCGCGCCGGCCTCGCCGACGGCGTCCTCGCGCTGGGAGTACACGTCCACCGTGCGCGAGCCGTTCGCACCGGCGCCGCCCACGGCGACCAGTACCCGTACGCCGCCCTGCTCGGGCACCACCAGCGGCGCCTCGATCACCAGCTCCTCGAGGACGCCGCAGCCGACCTCGTCACCGGCGCGCACGGCCAGCTCGACCAGCCCGGTACCCGCGACGAGCACCACACCGCCGACCCGGTGGTCGGCGAGCCAGGGGTGGGTCCGCAGCGACAGCCGTGAGGTGAAGACCAGCCCGTCCGACTGCGGCAGGCGCACCACCGCACCCAGCAGCGGGTGGTCGGCGGTCGCCTGTCCCAGCGACGCGGCGTCCGTGGCCTGCGCGGCGGGCTCGAGCCAGTAGTGCTGGTGGTCGAAGGCGTAGGTCGGCAGGTCCGCCCACGCGGGCCCGGCCGTCCGCGGCAGCATGCCGTTCCAGTCCACGGCCACGCCGCGGACGAACAGCTCGGCCACCGAGGTCAGCAGCGTCTGCTCTTCCGGGCGGCCGTCGCGCAGAGCCGCGATGCACACCACCTCGGCGCCCGCGGCGCTCGCCGTCTCCTCCACCAGACTGGTGAGGGCCGCCGGTCCCATCTCCACGAACAGCGCGCCGCCGAACTCCACGGCGGCCGCGATCCCCTCGGCGAACCGCACCGGCCGGCGCACGTGCCCGGCCCAGTACTGCGGGTCGGCGAGCTCACCGGGCCCGGCCAGCCGGCCGGTCACGTTCGAGACCACCGGAATGACCGGTGTCTGCCAGGCGACGCCGGTCAGCTCGGCCGCGAACTCGTCCAGCATCGGCTCCATGCGCAGGGAATGGAACGCGTGCGAGACCGCCAGCCGCTTCGTCTTGTGTCCCCGCTCGCGCATCCGGTCGGCCGCGGCGAGGACCACCTCCTCCTCACCGGAGAGGACCACCGAGGACGGGCCGTTGACCGCCGCGATCTCCACGCCCTCACCGAGCAGCCCGGAAACCTCTTCCTCGGTGGCCGCCACCGCGACCATGGCCCCGCCCGGCGGCAGCGCCTGCATGAGCCGGCCGCGGGCCGCGACCACCCGCGCCGCGTCCTGCAGCGACAGCGCACCCGCCGCGTGGGCGGCGGTGATCTCGCCGACCGAATGCCCGATCACGGCGTCGGGCCGCACTCCCCAGGACTCGACCAGGCGGAACAGGGCGCTCTCCACCGCGAAGAGCCCCGCCTGCGTGAACACCGTCTGGTTGAGGAGTTCGGCGCTGCCGTTCACCTTGCCCAGGACGACGTCCCGTACCGGGTGGTCGACCCACCCGGCCAGCTGGGCGTCCAGCTGCTCACACGCCTCGTCCAGCGCCTGGGCGAACACCGGATACCGGTCGTACAGCTCCTGGCCCATGCCGACGCGCTGCGAGCCCTGGCCGGGGAACACCCACACGACCTTGCCCGGCGTACCCGTGCCGGCAGCGCTGCCGGTCACCACACCGGGCGCGCTCTCGCCGCGCGCCAGGGCCTGCAGCCCGGCCAGCGCCTCCTCGTCCGAACCGGCGAGGACCACGGCGCGCTCGCCGAGCAGCGCACGGCCCGACACCAGCGCCCCGGCGACGCCCGCCAGCGGCACCCCGCCGGCAGCGGTCTCCACGTACGACGCCAGGCGCCCGGCCTGACCCGCGAGCGAACCGGCGCTGCGCGCCGACACCACCAGCGGCACCACCCCGGCGGAAGGCGCCCCGGCGGGCAGCGCCTCGTCGACGCCCTGCTCCGCCTCCTCCGGCGGCGCCTCCTCGAGGATCACGTGCGCGTTCGTGCCGCTCACGCCGAACGAGGACACACCGGCGCGACGCGGCCGACCGTTCTGCGGCCACTCCCGGGCCTCGGTCAGCAGCTCCACCGCGCCCTCGGTCCAGTCCACCTGCGTCGTGGGCTTGTCCACGTACAGCGTGGGGGGCATGACCCCGTGCCGGATCGCCTGCACCATCTTGATGACACCGGCCACGCCGGCCGCGGCCTGCGTGTGACCGATGTTCGACTTCAGGGAGCCCAGCCACAGCGGCTGCTCCGGGTCCCGGCCCTGGCCGTAGGTCGCCAGCAGCGCCTGCGCCTCGATCGGGTCGCCCAGGGCCGTTCCGGTGCCGTGGGCCTCCACCACGTCCACATCCGCCGGCACCAGTCCGGCGTTGGCCAGCGCCTTGCGGATGACCCGCTGCTGCGAGGGGCCGTTCGGCGCGGTCAGGCCGTTGGAGGCACCGTCCTGGTTCACGGCGCTGCTCCGCAGCACCGCCAGCACCTGGTGCCCGCGCTCGCGCGCCACCGACAGCCGCTCCAGTACGACGACACCCACGCCCTCGGCCCAGCCCGTGCCGTCCGCGCCGTCCGCGAACGCCCTGCACCGGCCGTCGCCGGCGAGGACCCGCTGCCGGGAGAACGCCACGAAGGTGCCGGGCGTCGCCATGACGGTCGCGCCGCCGGCGAGCGCCATCGAGCACTCGCCCTGCCGCAGGGCCTGCGCGGCCAGGTGCAGCGTCACCAGCGAGGACGAGCAGGCGGTGTCCACGGTGACCGCCGGGCCCTCGAGGCCGAGCACGTACGACACGCGGCCCGAGGCCACGCTCGACGCTCCACCCGTGCCCGCGAAGCCCTCCAACTCCGGCGGGATCGCGCCGACACCGGCCCCGTACCCCTGGGTGAACACCCCGGAGAACACACCGACGTCGGTGCCCTTCAGCGAGACCGGGTCGATGCCGGCGCCCTCCAGCGCCTCCCAGGAGGTTTCCAGCAGCAGCCGCTGCTGCGGGTCCATCACCACTGCTTCACGCGGGGAGATCCCGAAGAACCCCGCGTCGAAGAGCCCCGCACCCTGAAGGAAGCCACCCTGATCGGTGTAGGACGTACCCGCGTGGTCGGGGTCCGGGTCGAACAAACCCTCCAGGTCCCAGCCACGGTCCTCGGGGAAGGAGGACATCGCGTCCCGGCCCTCGGACACCAAGCGCCACAAGTCCTCCGGCCCCGTCACACCGCCGGGGAACCGGCACGCCATCCCGACGATCGCGATCGGCTCGTCGGCGTGGCGCGAGCCCTGCTGACGCAGGGTGTGCAACTCGGTCGTGACGCGCTTGAGGTACTTGAGGAGTTTTTCGTCCGTGGCCATTCTTTAGTCCTTACGAAGGTTTGATGGAACCGCAAAGCATTGAACTGGTTTTAGATGAGCCCGAATTCACCGTCGATGAAGTCGAAGATTTCATCGGCGGACGCGGATTCCAGTTGCTCCGCCACCGTGGAGGCGTCCGTCGCCTCGAGCACTCCGTTGCACCTAGCCACCAAACCCTGAAGACGAAGGGCGATACTAGATTTCTGGTCGAGGGGCAGACCAGTGATCAGCGCCTCGACGTCCTCGATCTTCGCGGTCACACGAGAAAGCACGTCGTCGCTGGTCCCGAGCTCGTCCCGCAGGTAGCGGGCGATGGCCAGCGGGGTGGGGTAGTCGAAGACCAGCGTGGCCGGAAGCTTCAGACCGGTCGCCTCCCGCAGCCGGTTGCGCAATTCCACCGACGTGAGCGAGTCGAACCCGGCGTCCTTGAACGCCATGTCAGCGCGGACGCTTTCCGCCCCGGCGTGCCCGAGCACGACGGCGACCTGAGCGCGCACCAGATCGACGAGCAGTGCTTCCTGCTCTGCCGCGGGAAGTCCCGCCAGACGGTCGGCCAGACCGCCGTCCGTGGCGGACGCCGCCCGGGCGACCTGTCGCCCTGGCCGGACCAGGCCCCGCATCAGGTGCGGGACCCCCGCGCCGGCTGCGGCCTGGGTGCGCAGCGTCCGCAGGTCCAGGTGGACCGGCACCAGCAGCGTCTGCCCGGACGCGGCCGCGGCGTCGAACAGCTCCATGCCCTCCGCCGCCGTCATCGCCAGCACACCGCCGCGGCTCGCCCGCGCCTGGTCGGCCCCGCCCAGGTGGGCGGTCATGCCGGTGGCCTGCTCCCACAGGCCCCAGGCGAGCGACTGCCCGGGCAGGCCCGCCGCGCGGCGGACCGCCATCAGCCCGTCGAGGAAGGCGTTCGCAGCGCCGTAGTTGCCCTGGCCGGCGGATCCGAAGACGCCCGACGCGGACGAGAACACGATGAACGCGTCGAGGTCCAGGCCGCGGGTCAGCTCGTCGAGGTGCCGCACCGCGTCCACCTTCGGTGCGAACACCTTCGCCAGGCGCTCCGGGGTCTGCGCCGCGATCACGCCGTCGTCCAGCACACCGGCGGTGTGCACGACACCGGTCAGGCGGTGCTCGGCCGGTATCGAGGCCAGCAGGGCCTCGACCTGGGCGCGGTCGGACATGTCGCAGGCCACCACCGATACGGCGGCACCCTGCTCGGTGAGCTCGGCGACGAGGGCGTCCATGCCCTCGGCGGCGGGACCCTTCCGGCTCGCCAGCACGAGGCTCCGTACGCCGTGCCGCGCGACCAGGTGCCGGGCCACGAGGGCGCCCAGCGCACCGGCGCCCGAGACCAGGACGGTCCCCTGCGGTGCGAACACCGCCGGAGCGTCCGCGACCTCGCCGCCGGCCCGCACCAGGCGGGGGACGAAGAGGGTGGTTCCGCGCACGGCGACCTGCGGCTCGCCACCGGCCAGCACCGCGCCCAACACCGGCTCCACATCGCCGTCGCCGGCCGGGTCGGCGTCGATCAGGACGATCCGGTCCGGGTTCTCGGCCTGCGCGGCGCGCACCAGACCCCACACCGCCGCTCCGGCCGGGTCGCCGACCACGCCGTCACCGGCGGGAACCGCGCCGCGGGTGACCACGACCAGCTGCGACTCCTCCAGCCCGCTCGCGGCCAGCCACGCCTGGACCGCCCCCAACACACGGGAGGTCAGGGCCAGTACCTCGCCCTCGCCGTCAGCGCTGCCGACGGCCTCCAGCAGCGCCGCCGTCGGGACCACGCTCTCGGCCAGGGCGGCCACGTCGTCGGCCGTGCCGACCGGCATCCACCACGGCGAAGTCGCCGCGCCGTCGGCCGCCGGCAGTTCGGTCCACTCGACCCCGAACAGGGAATCGGAGGTGGCGGTGTCCGCCGCCCTCCCGAGCTGTTCGAGGGACACCGGGCGGGAGACGAGCGAGTCCATCGTCAGGACCAGCCCGCCGGTCGCGTCGGCCGCCTCGACCGACAGGCCGTCCTGGCCCGTCGGGGCCAGCCGGACACGCAGGTCGCAGGCACCCACGGCGCGCAGGACGAGCCCGTTCCAGTCGAGCGGCTGCCGTACAGGTTCCCCGGCAGCCGCATCCGCAGCGATGGTCCCGGCCTGCAGGGCCGCCTCCAGCAGCGCCGGGTGGATACCGAACCGGCCCGCCTCCTTGCGCTGCTCCTCCGACAGAACCGCCTCGGCGAAAAGCTCCTCGCCACGGCGCCACACCGCCCGCAGACCCTGGAACGCCGGACCGTAGCCGTACCCGCGCTCGGCCATATCCGAGTAGCAGTCCCCCAGCTCGACCGGCTGAGCACCGGCCGGCGGCCAGGCCGCGAAGTCGAACCCGCTGCCACCCGCACGATCCGAAGCGGACAGCACACCGCCCGCGTGCCGCGTCCACACGTCCCCACCGGCAGCGTCCTCGCGCAGCGAGTACACCTCCACCGTCCGCGAACCGTTCTCACCCGGACCACCGACCGCGACCTGGACCCGCACACCACCGTGCTCGGGCACCACCAGCGGCGCCTCGATCACGAGCTCGTCCAGGACGCCATAGCCGAACTCGTCGCCGGCCCGCACCGCGAGGTCGACGTAGACAGCGCCGGGGACGGTCACCGCACCGCCGATCGCGTGGTCGGCGAGCCAGGGGTGCGTCCGCAGCGAGAGCCGCGAGGTGAAGACCAGCCCGTCGGACTGCGGCAGCTGCACCGCCGCTCCGAGCAGCGGGTGATCGGCTCCGGCCAGGCCCAGGGAGGCGGCGTCGGTGGCCGACTCGCCCGGCTGGAGCCAGTAGTGCCGGTGGTCGAAGGCGTAGGTCGGCAGGTCCACACGGGCAGCCGTCCGCGGCAGGACGCCGCTCCAGTCCAGGGCCACCCCGCGCACGTACAGTTCCGCCATCGAGGCGAGGAGCCGGCGCAGGCCGCCGTCTTCGCGGCGCAGTGAACCGGTCACCACCGCATCGGTCTCGGTGTCGTCGGCGGTCTCGGTGATCGGCTGGACCAGCACCGGATGGGCACTGACCTCCACGAACACCGCGTGGCCCCGAGCCATCAGCTCCGCGACGGCCGGGCCGAAGCCCACCTGACCACGCAGGTTGCGGTACCAGTAGCCGCCGTCCAGGACGCCGGCGTCGGCCACCCAACCGCCGGTCGCGGTCGAGTAGAACGGAATCTTCGGCGCCTGCGCATCGATCCCGGCGAGGGCCTCGGCGAGCGCGTCGCGGATGTCCTCGACGTGCCGGGTGTGCGAGGCGTAGTCCACCGCGACCCGCCGGACCCGGACACCCTCGCCCGCCAGCGTCTCCAGGGCCTCGTCCAGGGCCTGCGCGTCACCGGCGATCACGACCGAGGTCGGACCGTTGACGGCCGCGACCTCCACCCGGTCCGCCCACGGCTGGATACGGACGACCGCCTCGGCCTCGCTCAGCGCGACCGAGGCCATACCCCCACGCCCGGCCAGGTCCTTGGCGATGGCCTGGCTACGCAACGCCACCACACGCGCCGCGTCTTCCAGGGACAGGGCGCCCGCCACACACGCAGCGGCAATCTCACCCTGCGAATGACCCAGCACCGCATCCGGCTTGAGGCCCACGGACCGCCACACCGCCGCCAGACCCACCATCACGGCAAAGCTCGCCGGCTGAAGGACATCGACCCGCTCCATCAGCCCGGGCTCGGTCTCACCCCGCAGGACATCGATCAGCGACCAGTCGACGAACGGCTCCAGAGCAGCCGCACACTCCGCGATCCGCTCCGCGAACACCGGCGAGGAGTCCAGCAGTTCACGGCCCATGCCCGCCCACTGCGAACCCTGGCCCGGGAACACCCACACGACCTTGCCCGGCGCAGCGGAACCCGTGCTGCCGACGACGACACCGGGGGCGTTCTCCCCCTGCGCCAGCGCCCGCAGCCCTGACAGGGCGTCCTCGGCCGAATCGGCCACGACCACCGCACGCTCACCGAAGACCGCACGCTCCGACACCAGGGCCCCGGCCACCGACGCCAGCGAGACGCCGTCATTGCCCTCGATGAACTCGGCGAGCCGCTCGGCCTGCCCGGCGAGGGAGGCGGCGCTGCGCGCCGACACCACCAGCGGCACCACACCCGCGGGCGCCGCGTCCGCCGAGGCGGGCTCGGTCTCCTCCGACGGCGCCTCCTCCAGGATCAGGTGCGCGTTCGTTCCGCTGATGCCGAACGAGGACACGCCGGCCCGGCGCGGCCGGTCCTCGACACGCGGCCACTCGCGCGGCTCCGTCAGCAGCTCGATGCCGCCCTCGGACCAGTCGACCTGGGTCGTGGGCGCGTCCACGTGCAGGGTCGCCGGGAGCAGCCCGTGCCGCAGCGCCTGCACCATCTTGATCACACCGGCCACGCCGGCCGCGGCCTGCGTGTGGCCGAGGTTCGACTTCGAGGAGCCCAGCCACAGCGGGCGCTCGGGGTCCCGGCCCCGCCCGTAGGTGGCGAGCAGCGCCTGGGCCTCGATCGGGTCGCCCAGGGTCGTACCGGTGCCGTGGCCCTCGACCGCGTCCACGTCGGCCGGGGAGAGTCCGGCGTTGGCCAGCGCCTTGCGGATGACCCTCTGCTGCGAGGGGCCGTTGGGCGCCGTCAGGCCGTTCGAAGCTCCGTCCTGGTTCAGCGCGCTGCCGCGGATGACGGCCAGCACCCGGTGGCCGCGCTCGCGCGCCACCGACAGCCGCTCCAGCAGCACCACTCCGACGCCCTCGGACAGGCCCATGCCGTCCGCGCCGTCCGCGTACGCCTTGCACCGTCCGTCGCCGGCCAGGCCGCGCTGCCGGGAGAAGGCCATGAAGGTGCCGGGCGTCGCCATCACCATCACACCGCTGGCCAGGGCCATAGAGCAGTCGCCCTGCCGCAGGGCCTGCGCGGCCAGGTGCATCGCCACCAGCGAGGACGAGCACCCGGTGTCGACCGACACCGCCGGGCCCTCGAAGCCGAATACGTACGACACCCGGCCCGACGCCACGCTCGACGCCGTCGCCGCGCCCGCGAAGGCCTCCAGCTCCGGAGCGACCGCGCCTCCACCGGTTCCGTAGCCCTGGTTGGACACGCCGGAGAACACACCGACGTCGCTGCCCTTCAGCGAGACCGGGTCGATGCCGGCGCCCTCCAGGGCTTCCCAGGAGGTCTCCAGCAGCAGCCGCTGCTGGGGGTCCATCGCCAGTGCCTCGCGCGGGGAGATGCCGAAGAACCCGGCGTCGAAGAGGCCCGCACCCTGAACGAATCCACCCTGGCTGGTGTACGAGGTACCCGCGCTGTCGGGGTCCGGGTCGATCAGGCTTTCCAGATCCCAGTGACGGTCGTCGGGGAACTCGGAGACGGTGTCGCGTCCGTCGACCACCAGCTTCCACAAGTCCTCGGGCGAGGACACACCACCCGGGTAGCGGCACGCCATGGAGACGATGGCGATGGGCTCCCGCGCCTGGTCCTCGACCTCGCGCAGCCGCTTGCGGGCATCGCGGGCGTCGGCGATGGCCCTCTTGAGGTAGTCGCGGAGTTGTACCTCGTCAGCCACTGAATTCAGCTCCCAGGAAATCGATGTGTGCGTTGCTGTGGGTGGTGGGGGTGTTGGTGGGGTCTTGGTGGAGTCTTGGTGGGGAGGTCCGCACCGCCCCTGCGGGCCGTACGGCCGGGCCCACCCGGGCCCGGCCGTACGGTCCGGCTCAGTTGAGCTGGTCGAAGATCGCGAACAGGTCCTCGTCACTGGCCGTTTCGAGGTCCTGGTCGGACACGTCCGCGGTGGCCCCGGCCCCGGTGGAGCCGCCTGCCGCCTCGGCCGCCTTCAGCAGTTCCCGCAGGCGGACGGCGATCCGGTCACGGGCCTCCGCGTCGGAAGCCGCGGACTGGATGGCCGCGTCCAGGCCAGCGAGACCGGCCAGCACCGAATCGGCGGGGGACGCCGTGTCGACCGCGAGCTCGTCGCCCAGGTGGCGGGCGAGTGCGATCGGGGTGGGGTAGTCGAAGACCAGCGTGGCCGGAAGCTTCAGACCGGTGGCCTCCCGCAGCCGGTTGCGCAGTTCCACCGACGTGAGCGAGTCGAACCCGGCGTCCTTGAACGCCGTCTCCGCCCGGACACCCTCCAGTCCGGCATGGCCGAGCACGACCGCGATCTGGGCACGGACCAGGTCGAGAAGCAGCGCTTCCTGCTCTGCCGCACCGAGACCGGCCAGCCGGTCGGACAGCTGCCGGCGGTCGTCACCTGCGACCACCGCCTGCGCCTGCTGGCGGCCGGTTCGCACCAGACCCCGCAGCAGGTGCGGAACCCCGCCGCTGGCCGCGGCGTCGGCTCGTGCACCCTTCACGTCCAGCTTCACCGGCACCAGCAGTGCCTGGTCGGAGCCCACAGCCGCACCGAACAGCTCCATGCCCTCGGCCGCCGTGAGCGCCGTGATTCCCCCGCGTCCCTCACGTCGGCTCATCTGAGCCTTGGTGAGGTCATCGATGGTGTCCCCCAAGTTGGTGGCCGTATCCCACGGACCCCAGGCCAGCGAGAGACCCGGCAGGCCGGCGGCCCGACGGTGCGCCATCAACCCGTCCAGGAAAGCATTGGCTGCGGCGTATCCGCCACTACCAGCTCCCATAAAGACAGACGACGCGGAGGAGTAGACGATGAAGGCGTCGAGGTCCAGGCCGCGGGTCAGCTCGTCGAGGTGCTGCACCGCGTTGACCTTCGGCGCGTACACCGCGGCCAGCCGCTCCGGGGTCAGCGCCCCGATCACTCCGGCGTCGAACACACCGGCGGTGTGGACGACTCCGGTCAGCCGGTGCTCGGCCGGTATCGAGGCCAGCAGGGCCTCGACCTGGCCGCGGTCGGACACGTCACAGGCCACCACCGATACGGCGGCGCCCTGCTCGGTCAGCTCGGCGACCAGCTCCTCCGCGCCCTCGGCGTCCGGACCCCGACGGCTGGCCAGCACCAGGTGCCGCACGCCCTGACGGGTGACCAGGTGCCGGGCGGCCAGGGCGCCGAGCGAACCGGCACCCGAGACCAGGACCGTGCCTTCCGGTCCGAACATCGCGGGAGCATCCGGGGACCCGCCGACGACCCGGGCGAGCCGGGGGACGGACAGGGCCGTGCCGCGGACCGCGATCTGCGGCTCGCCGCAGGCCAGCACCGCGCCCAGGACGGATTCCGCTCCGTCACCGGAGGCCGGATCGGCGTCGACCAGGACGATCCGGTCGGGGTTCTCCGACTGGGCGGCGCGCACCAGACCCCACACCGCCGAACCGGCCGGGTCGCTCACCGCACCGTCACCGGCGGGAACCGCGCCACGGGTCAGGACGACCAGCCGCGACTCCTCCAGCCCGGTCCCGGCCAGCCAGGCCTGGACGACCTCCAACACCCGCGAGGAGAGGGCCAGTACCGCGTCCTCGGCGTCGCCGCCGACCGCGTCCAGGACCGCCGCCTCCGGCACGCCGAGGCCCGCGGCCACGTCGTCGGCCAGGGCCGCCACGTCCTCGACCGTGGCCACCGGCACCCACCAGGGTGAGGACGGCGCACCGTCGGCCGTCGACAGCTCGGTCCACTCCACGCCGAACATGAAGGAACGGCTCTCGTCCGCTGCCGCGGCGTCCAGCTGCTCGACCGACACCGGCCGGGACACCAGCGAGTCCATCGTCACCACCAGGGCGCCGGTCGCGTCGGCCGCCTCGAGCGACATCGCGTCCGGGCCGACCGGGGCGACCCGGACCCGCAGGGCCGAGGCACCAGCGGCGTGCAGCACCGTTCCGTTCCACGCGAAGGCCAGCACCGCCTCACGGGGTTCCCCGTCTGCCGTACCCGCCGCAGCGCCGGCGGTCCCGGCCTGCAGGGCCGCGTCGAGCAGCGCCGGGTGGATGCCGAACCGGCCGGCCTCCTTGATGTGCTCCTCGGGCAGGGCGACCTCGGCGAAGACCTCCTCGCCACGGCGCCACACCGCACGCACGCCCTGGAACGCCGGACCGTAGTCGAATCCGCTCTCCACCAGATCGGCGTAGAGGTTCCCGACCTCGACCGGCTGAGCACCGGCCGGCGGCCAGGCGGCGAAGTCGAACCCGGTGCCACCCGCGTGGTCCGAGGCGGACAGCACACCGGTGGCGTGCCGCGTCCAGGTGTCCGCACCGTCCTCGTCGACGGCGTCCTCGCGCTGGGAGTACACCTCCACCGTGCGCGAGCCGTTCGCACCCGGGCCGCCGACCGCGACCTGGACGCGTACCCCGCCGTGCTCGGGCACCACCAGCGGCGCCTCGATCACGAGCTCGTCCAGGACTCCGCACCCGGCCTCGTCACCGGCCCGTACGGCCAACTCCAGCAGCCCGGTGCCCGGGAGGAGCACCATCCCGCCGATCGCGTGGTCGGCGAGCCAGGGGTGCGTCCGCAGCGAGAGCCGCGAGGTGAAGACCAGCCCGTCGGACTGCGGCAGACGGACGACCGCACCCAGCAGCGGGTGATCGGCTCCGGCCAGGCCCAGGGAGGCGGCGTCGGTGGCCGACTCGCCCGGCTGCAGCCAGTAGTGCCGGCGGTCGAAGGCGTACGTCGGCAGGTCCACGCGCCCGGCCGGCCGCGGCAGGACACCGCTCCAGTCCACGCTCACCTCGTGCACGTACAGTTCGGCCATCGAGGCGAGCAGGCGGCGCAGGCCGCCGTCCTCGCGGCGCAGCGAACCGGTCACCACGACATCGGTCTCGGTGTCGTCGGCGGTCTCGGTGATCGGCTGGACCAGCACCGGATGGGCACTGACCTCCACGAACACCCCGTGACCCTGACCCATCAACTCGGCGACGGCCGGGCCGAAGCCCACCTGACCGCGCAGGTTCCGGTACCAGTACTCGCCGTCCAGGACGTCCGCATCCCCGACCCAGGTGCCGGTGACCGTCGAGTAGAACGGCACCTTCGGCGCAAGGGCGATGACCTCGGAGAGCGTCTCGGCGAGGGTTTCGCGGATGTCCTCCACGTGCCGGGTGTGCGAGGCGTAGTCCACCGCGACCCGCCGGACCCGGACGCCCTCGGCGGAGAGCGCCTCCAGGGCCTCGTCCAGGGCCTGCGCGTCACCGGCGATCACGACCGACGAGGGGCCGTTGACCGCGGCGACCTCGACGCGGTCCGCCCACGGCTGGATGCGCGCGACCGCTTCGTCCGCGGTCAGCGCGACCGAGGCCATACCGCCGCGCCCGGCCAGGTCCTTGGCGATGGCCTGGCTCCGCAACGCCACCACGCGCGCCGCGTCCTGCAGGGACAGGGCGCCCGCCACGCAGGCGGCGGCGATCTCACCCTGCGAGTGGCCGAGCACCGCATCGGGCTCGACGCCCACGGACTGCCACACCGCCGCCAGAGCGACCATCACGGCGAAGCTCGCCGGCTGAAGGACGTCGACCCGCTCCATCAGCTCGGGCGGGGTCTCGCCGCGCAGCACCGCCATCAGCGACCAGTCGGTCCACGGCTCGATCGCGGCAGCGCACTCCGCGATCCGTGCGGCGAACACCGGGGAGGCCTCGAGGAGTTCACGGCCCATGCCCGCCCACTGCGCGCCCTGGCCCGGGAACACCCACACGACCTTGCCCGGCGCAGCGGAACCCGTGCTGCCGACGACGACACCGGGGGCGTTCTCCCCCTGCGCCAGCGCCCGCAGGCCCCGCAAGGCCTCGTCCGTCGAGTCGGCCACGAGGACCGCGCGCTCCCCGAAGACCGCACGGTCCGACACCAGGGCCGCGGCCACCGACGCCAGCGAGACGCCGTCGTTGCCCTCGATGAACTCGGCGAGCCGCTCGGCCTGCCCGGTGAGGGAGACCTCGCTGCGCGCCGACACCACCAGCGGCACCACACCGGCGTTCGCCAGGGGCTGCTGCGCCCCTTCGGCCGTCGCCGCCGCGTCCTCGGGCGCCTCTTCCAGGATGAGGTGTGCGTTCGTTCCGCTGATGCCGAAGGAGGACACGCCGGCCCGGCGCGGGTGACCGTTGCGCGGCCACTCCCGGGCCTCGGTCAACAGCTCGATGGCGCCCTCGGTCCAGTCGACCTGGGTCGTGGGCTCGTCGGCGTGCAGTGTGGGGGGCATGACGCCGTGCCGCAGTGCCTGCACCATCTTGATGACGCCGGCCACGCCCGCAGCGGCCTGCGAATGACCGATGTTCGACTTCAGGGAGCCCAGCCACAGCGGCTGCTCCGGGTCCCGGTCCCGCCCGTACGTGGCGAGCAGGGCCTGTGCCTCGATCGGGTCGCCCAGCGCGGTACCCGTGCCGTGGCCCTCGATCACGTCCACGTCGGCCGGGGAGAGGCCCGCGCTGTCGAGGGCCTTGCGGATCACCCGCTGCTGCGAGGGACCGTTCGGAGCGGTCAGACCGTTGGAGGCGCCGTCCTGGTTCACCGCGGAGCCGCGCAAGACCGCCAGCACTCGGTGGCCGCGCTCACGTGCCACCGACAGCCGCTCCAGCAGCACCACGCCCACGCCCTCGGACAGCACCGTGCCGTCCGCGCCGTCCGCGTACGCCTTGACCCGTCCGTCGGAGGCCAGGCCGCGCTGGCGGGAGAACGCCGTGAAGCCGCCCGGTGATGCCATCACCATCGCGCCGCCGGCGAGCGCCATCGAGCACTCGCCCTGGCGCAGGGCCTGCGCGGCCAGGTGCATCGCCACCAGCGAGGACGAGCAGGCGGTGTCGACGGTGACCGCCGGCCCTTCGAGGCCGAGCACGTACGACACACGGCCCGACGCCACACTGGAGACCGACCCGGTGACCGCGAAGCCCTCCAGCTCCGGTGCGTCCGCACCGACGCCGTAACCCTGACCGGACACACCGGAGAAGACTCCGACGTCGGTGCCCTTCAGCGAGAGCGGGTCGATCCCGGCGCCCTCCAGCGCCTCCCAGGAGGTCTCCAGCAGCAGGCGCTGCTGGGGGTCCATCGCCAGCGCCTCACGCGGGGAGATCCCGAAGAACCCGGCGTCGAAGAAGCCCGCCTCGTGGAGGAATCCGCCCTTGGTCGTGTACGAGGTACCCGCACTGTCGGGGTCCGCGTCGAACAGGCCGTCCAGGTCCCAGCCGCGGTCCTCGGGGAAGGAGGACACTGCGTCCCGGCCCTCGGACACCAGCCGCCACAAGTCCTCGGGGTCGGCCACGCCGCCCGGGAGCCGGCAGGCCATGCCCACGATCGCGAGCGGTTCGCCCGCATCGGCCGCCACGGCCGCGGGGGCCGCCGCCGCGGGTGCCGCCGCCACGGGTGCCACGTCGCCGAACTCCTCGCGCAGGTAGCCGGCGAGGGCCTGGGGGGTCGGGTAGTCGAAGACCAGCGTGGCCGGAAGCTTCAGACCGGTCGCCTCACGGAGCCGGTTGCGCAGTTCCACCGAGGTGAGCGAGTCGAAGCCGACGTCCTTGAACGCCATCTCCGGCCGGACGCCCTCCGGCCCGGAGTGGCCGAGGACGACGGCGGCCTGAGCCCGGACCACGTCGAGGAGCAGTGCGTCCTGTTCGGCCGAGGTGAGCCCGGCCAGGCGACCGGCCAGTCCGGCGTCCGTCGCGGAGGCCGCCCGCGCGACCTGGCGACCGGTCCGCACCAGGCCCCGGAGCAGGTGCGGGACTCCCCCGCCGGCTCCGGCCTGGGTGCGCAGCGTCCGCAGGTCCAGCTTGATCGGCACCAGCAGGGCCCGGTCCGTGTGCAGGCCCGCGTCGAACAGGTCCATGCCCTCGGCCGCCGTGATCTCCAGCACGCCGCTGCGGCTCGCCCGAGCCTGGTCGACGTCGCCGAGGTGCGAGGCCATGCCGAGGGTCCGCTCCCACAGACCCCAGGCGAGGGACAGGCCGGGCAGGCCCGCCGCCCGGCGGCCGGCCATCAGACCGTCCAGGAAGGCGTTCGCCGCCGCGTAGTTGCCCTGTGCGCCGCCTCCGAACACGCCCGCGACGGACGAGTAGACGACGAAGGCGTCGAGGTCCAGCCCACGGGTCAGCTCGTCGAGGTGCCGCACCGCGTCCACCTTCGGGGCGAACACGCCGGCCAGCCGCTCCGGGGTCAGCGCCCCGATCACGCCGTCGTCGAACACACCCGCGGTGTGCACGACACCGGTCAGGCGGTGCTCGGCCGGTATCGAGGCCAGCAGGGCCTCGACCTGGCCGCGGTCGGACACGTCGCAGGCCACCACCGATACGGCGGCGCCCTGCTCGGTCAGCTCGGCGACCAGCTCCTGCGCGCCCTCGGCGTTCGTACCCCGACGGCTGGCCAGCACCAGGTGCCGTACGCCGTGCCGCGCGACCAGGTGGCGGGCGACGAGCACGCCCAGCGCCCCGGTGCCGCCCGTGACCAGGACGGTTCCGTCGGTGTCGAACACCGCAGGGGCGTCCACGACCTCGCCGCCGGCCCGGACCAGCCGGGGGGCGGAGAGGGTGGTTCCGCGCACGGCGACCTGCGGCTCGCCGCTGGCCAGGACCGCGCCCAGCACCGGCTCCACATCGCCCACGGCGGTGGGGTCGGCGTCGATCAGGACGATCCGGTCGGGGTTCTCGGACTGGGCGGCGCGGACGAGACCTCCGACGGCCGCTCCGGCCGGGTCGGTGACCGAGCCGTCGCCGGTGGGGACCGCGCCGCGGGTGACCACGACCAGCTGCGACTCCTCCAGCCCGCTCGCGGTCAGCCACGCCTGCAGTACGCCCAGGACGCGCGAGGACAGGGCCAGTACGGCGTCCTCGGTGTCGCCGCCGACGGCCTCCAGGACCGCCACCATCGGCGCTGCCGTGCCCTCGGCCAGGGCCTCCACGTCGTCGGCGTCGGCCACCGGCACCCACGACGGCGAAGGCTGCGCTCCCTCGGCCGGGGGCAGCTCGGTCCACTCCACCCCGAACAGGGAATCGGCGACCATCGCGTCCGCGGCCGTCTCCAACTGCTCGGCGGAGACCGGCCGGGAGACCAGCGAGTCCATCGTCACCACGAGGCCACCGGTCGCGTCGGCCGCCTCGACCGACAGGGCGTCAGGGCCTACCGGGGCGACCCGGACGCGCAGGGCCGAGGCACCCGCCGCGTGCAGCACCAGGCCGTTCCACGCGAACGCCAGGACCGCCTCCCCGGATCCCTCCTCTGCCGTGTCCGCCGGGGTGGCGAAGGTTCCCGCCTGGAGGGCCGCGTCCAGCAGTGCGGGGTGGATGCCGAACTGGTCGGCTTCCTTGCGCTGTTCCTCGGGCAGGACGACCTCGGCGAAGACCTCCTCGCCACGGCGCCACACCGCCCGCAGACCCTGGAAGGCCGGGCCGTAGCCGAAGCTGCGCTCCTCGAGACCGGTGTAGAAGTCGCCGACCTCGACGGGCTGCGCACCCTGCGGCGGCCACGCCGCGAAATCGAAGCGCGGGGCCGGCGCCTGGGCCGGCGCCACCGCCAGCATGCCGGTGGCGTGCCGCGTCCAGGCGTCCGCACCGTCCTCGTCGACGGCGTCCTCGCGCTGGGAGTACACCTCCACCGTGCGCGAGCCGTTCGCACCCGGGCCGCCGACCGCGACCTGGACGCGTATGCCGCCGTGCTCGGGCACCACCAGCGGCGCCTCGATCACGAGCTCGTCCAGGACTCCGCAGCCGACCTCGTCACCGGCGCGTACCGCGAGCTCCAGCAGCCCGGTGCCCGGGAGGAGCACCACGCCGCCGATCGCGTGGTCGGCGAGCCAGGGGTGCGTCCGCAGCGAGAGCCGCGAGGTGAAGACCAGCCCGTCGGACTGCGGCAGACGGACGACCGCGCCCAGGAGCGGGTGACCGGCCGTCGCCTGTCCCAGCGAGGCGGCGTCGGTGGCCGACTCGCCCGGCTGGAGCCAGTAGTGCTGGTGGTCGAAGGCGTAGGTCGGCAGGTCCACACGGGCAGCCGTCCGCGGCAGGACGCCGCTCCAGTCGAGCGCGATCCCGCGGACGAACAGCTCGGCCATCGAGGCGAGCAGGCGGCGCAGGCCGCCGTCCTCGCGGCGCAGCGAACCGGTCACCACCGCATCGGTCTCGGTGTCGTCGGCGGTCTCGGTGATCGGCTGGACCAGCACCGGATGGGCACTGACCTCAACGAACACCCCGTGACCCGCAGCCATCAGCTCCGCGACGGCCGGGCCGAAGCCCACCTGACCGCGCAGGTTGCGGTACCAGTAGCCGCCGTCCATGACGTCTGCGCCCTCGACCCACGTGCCGGTGACCGTCGAGTAGAAGGGCAGCTTCGGCGCCAGAGCGGTCACCCCGGCCAGGGCCTCGGCGAGCGTCTCGCGGATCGCCTCGACATGCCGGGTGTGCGAGGCGTAATCCACCGCGACCCGACGCACCCGGACACCCTCGGCAGACAGCGTCTCCAGGGCCTCATCCAGGGCCTGCGCGTCACCGGCGATCACGACCGAGGTCGGACCGTTGACGGCCGCGACCTCCACCCGGTCCGCCCACGGCTGGATACGAACGACCGCCTCGGCCTCGCTCAGCACGACCGAGGCCATACCGCCACGCCCGGCCAGGTCCTCGGCGATGGCCTGGCTCCGCAACGCCACCACACGCGCCGCGTCCTCCAAGGACAGCGCGCCCGCCACACACGCAGCCGCGATCTCACCCTGCGAATGGCCCAGCACCGCATCCGGCTTGAGGCCCACGGACTGCCACACCGCCGCCAGACCCACCATCACGGCAAAGCTCGCCGGCTGAAGGACCTCGACCCGCTCCATCAGCTCCGGCTCGGTCTCACCGCGCAGGACGTCGATCAGCGACCAGTCGACGAACGGCTCCAGAGCAGCCGCACACTCCGCGATCCGCTCCGCGAACACCGGCGAGGAGTCCAGCAGTTCACGGCCCATGCCCGCCCACTGCGAACCCTGGCCCGGGAACACCCACACGACCTTGCCCGGCTTGGCGCCGGCCGCACTGCCGGAGACCACACCGGCCGCGTCCTCGCCGCGTGCCAGCGCCCGGAGCCCGGCCAGTGCTTCTTCGTCCGAACCCGCGACCACCACAGCGCGGTCGCTCAGCAGCGCGCGGTCGGCCACCAGGGCTCCGGCCACGTCCGCCAGCGAGACGCCGTCGGCGCCCTCGACGAACGCCGCGAGCCGCTCGCCCTGACCCGCCAGGGAGGCGGCGCTGCGCGCCGACACCACCAGCGGCACCACACCCGCGGGCGCCGCGTCGGCCGAGACGGGCTCGGCTTCCTCCGACGGCGCCTCCTCCAGGATCAGGTGCGCGTTCGTTCCGCTGACACCGAAGGCGGACACGCCGGCCCGGCGCGGACGGTCGCTGCGCGGCCAGTCCCGTGCCTCGGTCAGCAGCTCCACCGCTCCGGCGGACCAGTCGACCTGGGGGGTGGGCGCGTCCACGTGCAGGGTCGCCGGCAGCATGCCGTGCCGCAGCGCCTGCACCATCTTGATGACGCCGGCCACGCCCGCGGCGGCCTGCGTGTGACCGATGTTCGACTTCAGGGAGCCCAACCACAGCGGCTGCTCCGGATCACGGTCCCGCCCGTAGGTGGCGAGCAGCGCCTGGGCCTCGATCGGGTCGCCCAAGGTGGTACCGGTGCCGTGCGCCTCCACGGCGTCCACGTCGGCCGGGGACAGCCCGGCACCGGTCAGCGCCTTGCGGATCACCCGCTGCTGCGAGGGGCCGTTGGGCGCCGTCAGGCCGTTCGAGGCGCCGTCCTGGTTGACCGCACTGCCGCGCAGCACCGCCAGCACCCGGTGGCCGCGTTCACGCGCCACCGACAGGCGCTCCAGCACCACCACACCGGCGCCCTCGGCCCAACCGGTGCCGTCGGCCGACGAGGAGAACGCCTTGCAGCGGCCGTCGGCGGCCAGGCCGCGCTGACGGGAGAACTCCACGAAGGCACCGGGCGTCGCCATGACGGTCGCGCCGCCGGCAAGGGCCATCGAGCACTCGCCCTGGCGCAGGGCCTGCGCCGCCAGGTGCATCGCCACGAGCGAGGACGAGCAGGCGGTGTCGACCGTGACCGCCGGCCCCTCCAGGCCGAGCACGTACGACACACGGCCCGACGCCACGCTCGACAGCGTCCCGGTGACCCCGAAACCCTCGGCTTCCGGCGCGTCCGCACCGGCTCCGTACCCCTGCGTGGAGGTACCGGAGAACACTCCGACGTCGGTGCCCTTCAGCGAGAGCGGGTCGATCCCCGCGGCCTCCAGCGCCTCCCAGGAAGCCTCCAGCAGCAGCCGCTGCTGCGGGTCCATCGCCAGCGCCTCACGCGGCGAGATACCGAAGAACCCGGCGTCGAACTGCGGTGCCTCGTGCAGGAACCCGCCCTTGCTGGTGTACGAGGTACCCGCGTTGTCGGGATCCGCGTCGAACAGGCCCTCCAGGTCCCAGCCGCGGTCCTCGGGGAAGGACGACACCGCGTCCTGGCCCTCGGACACCAGCCGCCACAAGTCCTCCGGCCCCGCTACGCCACCCGGCAAACGGCACGCCATTCCCACGATCGCTATCGGCTCACGGGAAGCGCCGAGGAGTTGACGGTTCTGCTTCTTCAGCGAACCGACTTCTTCCAGCGATTTCCTTAGCGCCTCGACGACCTTTTCATACGACGCACTCACTTAACTGCCCCAATCATTTCGCGGTTTCGAAGGATTTTCAGTCGCCGAGCGCCATGTGAACGAGATCGTCGACGCCCAGCTCGGCGATCGCCCTCTCTTCGTCGGCTTCGTCGATCGCGCCGATCTCCAGATCGCCGTCGCCGAGGGCGACCAGCTTGACCAGGGCATCCATCAATCCGGCTTCCCGGAACCGGGACAGCGGGAGGGAGGCGAGTGCGTGCCGCAGCCGTTCCTCGTCCACGTCCACGTCGTTCGCGTCGCTGTCCGGGAGCAATTCGTGGTGCAGGTGACGGGCGAGTGCCTGCGGGGTCGGGTAATCGAAGATCAGCGTGGCCGGGAGCTTCAATCCGGTCGCCTCGCACAGCCCGTTGCGCAGGGCCACCGACGTGAGCGAATCGAATCCCGCTTCCTTGAACGCCGTCTCCGCTCCGACGCCCTCCGGCCCGGCGTGCCCGAGCACGACCGCGGCCTGAGCACGCACCAGATCGACCAGGGTTTCTTCCTGTTCTGCCGCGGTGAGCCCGGCCAGCCGACGGAGCAGACCGCCGTCCGTGGCGGACGCCGCCCGGGCGACCTGCCGGCCTGCCCGGACCAGGCCCCGCATCAGGTGCGGGACTTCCGCACCGCCTGCGGCCTGGGTGCCGAGCTTCCGCAGGTCCAGCTTGATCGGCACCAGCAGCGCCCGGTCGCAGGCCATGGCGGCATCGAAGAGCTCCATGCCCTCCGCAGTGGCCAGTCGCAGGGGACCGCCCATTCCGGTGGCCTGCTGCCACTGACCCCAGGCGAGCGACTGCCCGGGCAGGCCCGCCGCCCGGCGGACCGCCATCAGCCCGTCGAGGAAGGCGTTCGCCGCCGCGTAGTTGCCCTGTCCGGCGGACCCCATGAGCGAGGCGGCGGACGAGAAGACGACGAACGCGTCGAGGTCGAGGCCGCGGGTCAGCTCGTCGAGGTGCCGTACGGCGTCCGCCTTCGGCGCGAAGACCGTCGCCAGCTGCTGCGGCGTCAGGGCGGTGATCACTCCGTCGTCCATCACCCCTGCGGTGTGCACGACTCCGGTCAGGGGGTGCTCGGCCGGCACGGATGCCAGCAGGGCCTCGACCTGGCCGCGGTCGGACACGTCACAGGCCACCACCGATACGGCGGCACCCTGCTCGGTGAGCTCGGCGACCAGGTTCCGGGCGCCCTCGGCGTCCGGGCCCTTCCGGCTCGCGAGCACGAGGCTGCGCACGCCGTGGCGGGTGACCAGGTGGCGGGCCACCAGAGCACCCAGTGCGCCGGTGCCGCCCGTGACCAGGACGGTTCCTTCTGCCTCGAACACCGCGGGGGCGTCCTGGGCCTCGCCGGCGACCCGGACGAGCCGGGGGACGGACAGGGCCGTGCCGCGGACCGCGATCTGCGGCTCGCCGCAGGCCAGCACCGAACTCAGGACGAGCTCCAGAGTGCCTTCGGCCGCCGGGTCGGTGTCGAGCAGGACGATCCGACCGGGGTTCTCGACCTGTGCGGCGCGCACCAGACCCCACACCGCCGCTCCGGCCGGGTCGCCGACCACGCCGTCACCGGCGGGAACCGCGCCGCGGGTGACCACGACCAGCTGCGACTCCTCGAGCCCGCTCGCGGCCAGCCACGCCTGGACGACCTCGAGCACCCGGGAGGACAGGGCCAGTGCCGCGTCCTCTCCTTCGCCTCCGACGGCCTCCAGCAGTGCCGCCGCCGGTACGTCGTCGCCCTCGGCCAGGGCCGTCACGTCGTCGGCCGTGCCGACCGGCACCCACCAGGGTGAGGTATCCGCCCACTCGGCCGGGGGCAGCCCGGTCCACTCCACCCCGTACAGCGAGTTGGCGACGGCCGTGTCGACCAGCGTCTCCAGCTGTTCGAAGGTCACCGGGCGGGAGACGAGCGAGTCCATCGTCAGGACCAGCCCGCCGGTCGCGTCGGCCGCCTCGACCGACAGGCCGTCCTCGCCCGTCGGGACCAGCCGGACACGCAGGTCACACGCACCCACGGCGTGCAGGACGAGCCCGTTCCAGTCGAGCGGCTGCCGTACAGGTTCCCCGGCAGCCGCATCCGCGTCCGCCTCCGCAGCGATGGTCCCCGCCTGCAGGGCCGCCTCCAGCAGCGCCGGGTGGATACCGAACCGGCCCGCCTCCTTGCGCTGCTCCTCCGACAGAACCGCCTCGGCGAAAAGCTCCTCGCCACGGCGCCACACCGCCCGCAGACCCTGGAACGCCGGACCGTAGCCGTAACCACGCTCGGCCAGATCCGCGTAGAAGTCCCCCAGCTCAACCGGCTGAGCACCGGCCGGCGGCCAGGCCGCGAAGTCGAACCCGCTGCCACCCGCACGATCCGAAGCGGACAGCACACCGCCGGCGTGCCGCGTCCACACGTCCCCACCGGCAGCGTCCTCGCGCAGCGAGTACACCTCCACCGTCCGCGAACCGTTCTCACCCGGACCACCGACCGCGACCTGGACCCGCACACCACCGTGCTCGGGCACCACCAGCGGCGCCTCGATCACCAGCTCGTCCAGGACGCCGCACCCGGCCTCGTCACCGGCACGCACGGCCAGTTCCACCAGCGCGGTGCCCGGGAGGATCGCCACGCCGCCGACCGTGTGGTCGGCGAGCCAGGGGTGCGTCCGCAGCGAGAGCCGCGAGGTGAAGACCAGCCCGTCGGACTGCGGCAGCTGCACGACCGCACCCAGCAAGGGGTGGTCGGCCGTCACCTGCCCCAGCGAGGCGGCGTCGGTGGCCGATTCGGCCAACTGGAGCCAGTAGTCCTGGTGGTCGAAGGCGTACGTCGGCAGGTCCACGCGCCGGGACGGCGCGTTCGACGGCAGGACGCCGCTCCAGTCGAGAGCGATCCCGCGGACGAACAGCTCGGCCATCGAGGTGAGCAGGCGGCGCAGGCCGCCGTCCTCGCGGCGCAGCGAACCGGTCACCACGACGTCGGCGTCGGTGGTGTCGACGGTCTCGGTGATCGGCTGGACCAGCACCGGGTGGGCGCTGACCTCCACGAACACCCCGTGGCCCTGCTCGAGCAGCTCGGCGACGGCCGGGCCGAAGCCCACCTGTGCCCGCAGGTTCCGGTACCAGTAGCCGCCGTCCAGGACGCCGGCGTCGGCCACCCAACCGCCCGTGACGGTCGAGTAGAACGGCACCTGGGGCGCCTGCGCATCGATCCCGGCGAGCGCCTCGGCGAGCGCGTCGCGGATGTCCTCCACGTGCCGGGTGTGCGAGGCGTAGTCCACCGCGACCCGCCGCACCCGGACACCCTCGGCAGACAGCGCGTCGAGCGCCTCGTCCAGGGCCTGCGCGTCACCGGCGATCACGACCGAGGTCGGACCGTTGACCGCGGCGACCTCCACCCGGTCCGCCCACGGCTGGATACGGACGACCGCCTCGTCCGCGGTCAGCGCGACCGAGGCCATACCGCCGCGTCCGGCCAGGTCCTTGGCGATGGCCTGGCTCCGCAACGCCACCACGCGCGCCGCGTCCTGCAGGGACAGGGCGCCCGCCACGCACGCGGCGGCGATCTCACCCTGCGAGTGGCCGAGCACCGCATCGGGCTCGACGCCCACGGACTGCCACACCGCCGCCAGAGCGACCATCACGGCGAAGCTCGCCGGCTGAAGGACGTCGACCCGCTCCATCAGCTCGGGCGGGGTCTCGCCGCGCAGCACCGCCATCAGCGACCAGTCGGTCCACGGCTCGATCGCGGCAGCGCACTCCGCGATCCGTGCGGCGAACACCGGGGAGGCCTCGAGGAGTTCACGGCCCATGCCCGCCCACTGCGAACCCTGCCCCGGGAACACCCACACGACCTTGCCCGGCGCACCCGAGCCGGCGCTGCCGGACACGACACCGGGCGCGCTCTCGCCGCGTGCCAGGGCCTTCAGCCCGGCCAGCGCCTCGTCGCTCGAACCGGCCGCGACCACCGCACGCTCACCGAAGACCGACCGCTGGGACACCAGTGCCGCGGCCACGTCCGCCAGGGACACCCCGTCGGCGCCCTCGACGAACGCCGCGAGCCGCTCGCCCTGACCCGCCAGGGAGGCGGCGCTGCGCGCCGACACCACCAGCGGCACGGCGCCCACGGGCGCCTGCTCCTCGGAGACGGCGGGCTCGGCCGCCTCCGGCGGTGCCTCTTCCAGGATCAGGTGTGCGTTCGTTCCGCTGATGCCGAAGGAAGAGACGCCGACCCGGCGCGGGTGACCGCTGCGCGGCCACTCCCGGGCCTCGGTCAGCAGCTCGATGGCGCCCTCGGACCAGTCCACCTTCTTCGAGGGCTCGTCCGCGTGCAACGTGGCGGGCATGACGCCGTGCCGCAGTGCCTGCACCATCTTGATGACGCCGGCCACGCCGGCCGCCGCCTGCGTGTGGCCGATGTTCGACTTCAGGGAGCCCAGCCACAGCGGCTGCTCCGGATCGCGGCCCCGCCCGTAGGTCGCGAGCAGCGCCTGGGCCTCGATCGGGTCGCCCAGGGCCGTACCCGTGCCGTGGCCCTCGACCACATCGACGTCGGCCGGGGAGAGGCCCGCGCTGTCGAGGGCCTTGCGGATCACCCGCTGCTGCGAGGGACCGTTCGGAGCGGTCAGGCCGTTCGAGGCGCCGTCCTGGTTGACCGCGCTGCCGCGCAGGACCGCCAGCACCCGGTGGCCGCGCTCACGCGCCACCGACAGCCGCTCGAGCACCACGAGGGCGACGCCCTCGGACAGCACCGTGCCGTCCGCGCCGTCCCCGTACGCCTTGACCCGCCCATCGGTGGCCAGGCCGCGCTGCCGCGACATGCCGAGGACTCCGATCGGCGAGCCCATGACGGCGACGCCGCCGGCGAGGGCCATCGAGCACTCGCCCTGGCGCAGGGCCTGCGCGGCGAGGTGCATCGCCACGAGCGACGAGGAGCAGGCGGTGTCGACGGTGACCGCCGGACCCTCGAATCCGAAGGTGTACGACACGCGGCCCGAGGCCACGCTGCCCGCCGTGGCGGTGGTGACGAAGCCTTCGAGTTCCGCCGGCATGTCGGTGAGGGACTCGAGGTAGTCGTGGATGGAGACGCCGGAGAAGACGCCGATGTTGCTGCCCTGGGCGGTCGTCGGGTCGATGCCCGCCCGCTCGAGCGCCTCCCAGGAGGCCTCGAGCAGCAGCCGCTGCTGGGGGTCCATCGCCAGCGCCTCGTTCGGCGAGATGCCGAAGAATCCGGCGTCGAACCCGGCGGCCTCGTGGAGGAACCCGCCCTTGCTGGTGTACGAGGTGCCCGCGCTGTCGGGGTTCGGGTCGTACAGACCCTCCAGGTCCCAGCCACGGTTGTCGGGGAAGGACGTCATGCCCTCACGGCGCTCCTGCACCAGCTGCCACAGGTCCTCGGGGCCCGCGACGCCGCCGGGCAGGCGGCATGCCATTCCGACGATCGCGATCGGCTCGTCGGGGTCCGCGACGACGGCCGCGGCCGCGGCGGGGGCGCCGTCCGCCTGGTCACCGAGCTCCTCGCGCAGGTGACGGGCGAGCACCACCGGGGTGGGGTAGTCGAAGATCAGCGTGGCCGGCAGCTTGACGCCGGTGGCGGCGCTGAGCCGGTTGCGCAGCTCGACGGCGGTCAGGGAGTCGAATCCGATGTCGCTGAATCCGCGCGTACCCTGGGCCAGTTCGGGGCCGCTGAAGCCGAGCACGGCGCCGGCCTCGTCCTGGACGATGGTCAGCAGGATGCTCTCCTGCTCGGCCGCAGACAGCCCGGCGAGGCGGCGGACCAGTCCGCTGCTGTCGCCGACGGCCGCCCGCGCCAGGCGCCGGCCCGCGCGGACCAGGCCGCGCAGCAGGTGCGGGACTCCCCCGCCGGCCGCTGCCTGGCTCCGCATGGTCTTCAGGTCGAGCTTGATCGGCACCAGCAGCGCCTGGTCCGCGTGCAAGCCGATGTCGAAGATGTGCAGGCCCTCGGCCGGCGTCATCGCCAGCACGCCGCCACGGCTCATACGGGCCTGGTCGACGGCGCTGAGGTGGGCGGTCAGGCCGTTGGTCTGCTCCCACAGGCCCCAGGCGAGCGAGAGGCCCGGCAGGCCCGCCGCGCGGCGGCCGGCCATCAGTCCGTCGAGGAAGGCGTTCGCCGCCGCGTAGTTGCCCTGTCCGGCGGACCCCATGAGCGAGGCGGCGGAGGAGAACACGACGAAGGCGTCGAGGTCCAGGCCGCGGGTCAGCTCGTCGAGGTGCTGCGCCGCGTCCACCTTCGGTGCGAAGACGCCGGCGAGCCGCTCGGGAGTCAGGGTGGCGATCACACCGTCGTCCAGCACACCGGCCATGTGCACCACGCCGGTCAGGCGGTGCTCGTCCGGTATCGAGGCCAGCAGGGCCTCGACCTGGCCGCGGTCGGACACGTCGCAGGCCACCACCGATACGGCGGCACCCTGCTCGGTCAGCTCGGCGACCAGCTCCTGCACGCCCTCGGCGTCCGTGCCCCGGCGGCTGGCCAGGAGCAGGTGCCGTACGCCGTGCCGGGTGACGAGGTGGCGGGCCACCAGGCCGCCCAGGGCGCCGGTACCACCCGTGACCAGGACGGTTCCCTCGGCGTCGAACACGGCGGGAACGTCCGGGACCTCACCGCCGGCCCGGACCAGCCGGGGGACGGACAGGGCCGTGCCGCGGACCGCGACCTGCGGCTCGCCGGCGGCCAGGACCGGGCCCAGCACCGAGCGCAGCACGGACTCCGCCGTGTCGCCGGAGGCCGGGTCGGTGTCGATCAGGATGATCCGCTCGGGGTTCTCGGCCTGGGCGGCGCGCACCAGGCCCCACACCGCCGAACCGGCCGGGTCGCTCACCGCACCGTCACCGGCGGGGACCGCCCCGCGGGTCACGACGACCAGTCGCGACTCCTCCAGCCCGGTCCCGGCCAGCCAGGCCTGGACGACCTCCAGCACGCGGGAGGTCGACGCCAGGGCCGCGTCGCCGCCGTCAGCGCCGGCGACGGCATGCAGGACGGCGAGCGCCGGGGCTGCCGCGCTCCCGGCCAGAGCCACCACGTCGTCGGCGGCGGACACCGTCACCCACGACGGCGTGGGCTCCGCGCCCTGCGGTGCGGGCAGTTCCGTCCACTCCACGTCGAACAGCGAGTCGCGGCTCTCGTCGCCGGCCGCGGCGCCCAACTGGTCGGCGGACACGGGCAGGGACACCAGCGAGTCCATCGTCAGGACCATGTCGCCGGTCTCGTCGGCGGCCTGGAACGACAGCGCGTCCGGGCCGCAGGGGGCGATCCGTACGCGCAGGGCCGAGGCGCCCACCGCGTGCAGGACGAGGCCGTTCCAGGCGAACGGCAGGACCTGACGGTCGTCGTCCGGGTTGGCGAAGGCGTTGGTGTGCAGGGCGGCGTCCAGCAGTGCCGGGTGCATGCCGTACTTGCCGGCCTCGTCCCGCTGTTCGTCGGGCAGGACGGCCTCGGCGAAGACCTCGTCACCGCGCCGCCACACCGCCCGCAGGCCCTGGAAGGCCGAACCGTACGCGTAGCCGCGCTCGAGCAGGTCGGTGTAGAAGGTGCCGATCTCGATCGGCTCGGCACCGGGCGGCGGCCAGGCGGCGAAGTCGTACGCCTGCCCCGTCGGCCGTGCCGTGGCCGACGCCGCGAGGAGTCCGGTGGCGTGCCGCGTCCATTCGGCCGTACCGCCCTCGCCGGAGGCGTCCTCGCGCTGGGAGTACACGTCGACCGAGCGCGAGCCGGTCGCGTTCGGTCCGCCGACCGCGACCTGCAACCGCACGCCGCCCTGCTCGGGCAGCACCAGCGGCGCCTCGATGACGAGTTCTTCCAGGACGCCGTAGCCGAACTCGTCGCCGGCGCGCACGGCGAGGTCGACGTACATGGTGCCGGGGATGATCACCACGCCGCCGATGGCGTGGCCGGCCAGCCAGGGGTGCGTCCGCAGCGACAGGCGCGAGGTGAAGACCAGGCCGTCGGACTGCGGCAGCTGCACCACCGCGCCCAGCAGCGGGTGATCGGCGCCGGTCAGTCCGAGCGACGCCGCGTCGGTGGCCGACGCGGCCATCTCGATCCAGTAGTGCTGGTGGTCGAAGGCGTAGGTCGGCAGGTCCACGCGGGCGGACGCGGCCCCCGCGGGCAGGACCGGGGCCCAGTCCAGCGCCACGCCGCGGACGAACAGCTCGGCCATGGAGGCCATCAGCCGGCGCAGGCCGCCGTCCTCGCGGCGCAGCGAGCCGGTCACCACGACGTCGGCGTCGGTGGTGTCGACGGTCTCGTTGATCGGCTGGACCAGCACCGGGTGGGCGCTGACCTCCACGAACACGCCGTGGCCCTGCTCCAGCAGCTCGGCGACGGCCGGGCCGAAGCCCACCTGGCCGCGCAGGTTGCGGTACCAGTAGCCGCCGTCGAGGACGTCGGCGTCCTCGACCCAGGTGCCGGTGACGGTCGAGTAGAACGGGATCCTGGGCGCCTGGGCGCCGACTCCGGCCAGGGCTTCGGAGAGCGCGTCGCGGATGTCCTCGACGTGCCGGGTGTGCGAGGCGTAGTCCACGGCCACCCGCCGGATCCGGACGCCCTGGTCCTCCAGCGCGTCCAGCGCCTCGTCGAGCGCCTCGGCGTCACCGGCGATGACCACGGAGGTGGGGCCGTTGACGGCGGCGACCTCGACCCGGTCCGCCCAGCGCTCCAGGCGCGCGACCGCTTCGGCCTCGCTCAGCGCGACCGACGCCATGCCGCCGCGTCCGGCCAGCTGCTTGGCGATGGCCTGGCTGCGCAGCGCCACCACGCGTGCCGCGTCCTCCAGGGAGAGGGCTCCGGCGACGCAGGCGGCCGCGATCTCACCCTGGGAGTGGCCGAGCACCGCGTCGGGCTCGACGCCCACGGAGGCCCAGACCGCCGCCAGGCCGACCATCACGGCGAAGCTGGCCGGCTGCAGGACGTCGACCCGCTCCATCAGCTCGGGCTCGGCGTCCCCGCGCAGGACGTCGATCAGCGACCAGTCCACCCACCGCTCGAGCGCGGCGGCGCACTCGGCGATCCGCTCGGCGAACACCGGCGAGGAGTCGAGCAGTTCGCGGCCCATGCCCGCCCACTGCGAACCCTGGCCCGGGAACACCCACACGACCTTGCCGGGCGTACCCGAACCGGTCACCACGCCGGCCGCGTTCTCGCCGCGCGCCAGCGCCTGCAGACCGGCCAGTGCCTCGTCGGCCGAGCCCGCGAGCACGACCGCGCGCTCACCGAGCACGGCGCGGCCGGACACGAGCGTGCCGGCGACGTCCGCCAGCGGCACGCCGTCGGCACCCTCGACGAATTCCGCCAGCCGCCCGGCCTGGGCCGCCAGCGAGGCGGCGGTCCCCGCCGACACCACCAGCGGCACCACACCGGCGGGCTGCGCCTCGTCCGCGACGGGCTCGGCCCCGGCCTCGACGGCCGGAGCCTCCTCCAGGATCATGTGCGCGTTCGTGCCGCTGGCTCCGAACGCGGAGACACCGGCGCGGCGCGGACGGCCGTTGTTCGGCCACTCGCGCGCCTCGGTCAGCAGCTCGACCGCACCCGCCGACCAGTCGACCTGCGGGGTGGGAGCGTCGATGTGCAGGGTCGCCGGGAGCGTCTTGTGCCGCAGCGCCTGGACCATGTTGATGACGGCGGCGACACCGGAGGCCGCCTGCGTGTGCCCGATGACGGACTTGACCGAGCCGAGCAGCAGCGGCTGCTCCGGGTCCCGGCCCTGGCCGTACGTGGCCAGCAGCGCCTGCGCCTCGATCGGGTCGCCGAGCACCGTGCCGGTGCCGTGGCCCTCGACCGCGTCCACGTCGGACGGGGAGAGGCCGGCGCTGTCCAGCGCCTTGCGGATGACCCGCTGCTGCGAGGGACCGTTCGGCGCGGTCAGGCCGTTGGACGCGCCGTCCTGGTTCACCGCGCTGCCGCGGATGACGGCCAGCACCTGGTGGCCGCGCTCCTGCGCCACCGACAGGCGCTCCAGCAGGACCACGCCCACGCCCTCGGCCCAGCCGGAGCCGTCGGCGCCGGCGGCGTAGGACTTGCAGCGCCCGTCGAAGGCGAGGGCGCGCTGGCGCGCGAAGCCGACGAACCCGCCCGGGGTCGCCATGACGGTCGAACCGCCCGCGAGCGCCATCGAGCACTCGCCCCGGCGCAGCGCCTGGGCGGCGAGGTGGATCGCGACGAGCGAGGAGGAGCACATGGTGTCGACCGTCACCGCGGGGCCCTCGAGGCCGAGGGTGTAGGAGACGCGGCCGGAGGCGACACCGCCCGCGGTACCGAGGGCGCGCTCCAGGCTGAGGTAGCCCTCGAAACCGCTGAGGTCCGGCGCATAGTCCTGGTGCACGACACCGGCGAACACGCCGATGTCGCTGCCCCGCACCGAGTGCGGGTCGATGCCGGCCCGCTCGAAGGTCTCCCAGGACACCTCGAGCAGCTGTCGCTGCTGGGGGTCCATGGCCAGGGCCTCGCGCGGCGATATCCCGAAGAACCCGGCGTCGAACTGCGCCGCGTCGCGCAGGAACGCGCCTTCCCGGACGTATGTCGTACCGGGGTTGTCGGGGTCGGGGTGGTAAAGGCCCTCGACGTCCCAGCCGCGGTCCTCGGGGAACGTGGAGTAGACGTCGGCGCCCTCGGACACCACCCGCCAGAAGTCCTCCGGTCCCCGGATCCCGCCGGCGTAGCGGCAGGCCATGGACACGATCGCGATGGGCTCCGAGGCTGCCGCGACGAGTGTGCTGTTCTCCTGCTGAAGCCGGGCGTTCTCCTTCAGCGAGGCACGCAGTGCCTCAACGACCTGCTGGTCGGGCGCCGACATATCCATCCTCCACGATTCGTTCACAGGCGATCAGCTCGTCTTGCCCAGGGCCCGTTGCACCAGATCGGCAACGTCCATGGCGTCGATCAGTTCCACGTCGGCGGCGGCCGCCGACGGTTCCGCTTCCGGCGCGTCCGCATCGGCGTCCGCGTCGGCCTCGGCGAGGCCGAGGAGGGTGTCCAGTACGCCGGCTTCCTTGAACCGGGCGAACGGCACGGACGCCAGGATGTTCCTGAGTTCGTCCTCCCGCTCGTCCAGGCCGTCGTCGGCCTCCGCAAGGAGTTCGGAGCGCAGGTAGCCGACCAGCGCTTCCGGCGTGGGGTAGTCGAAGATCAGCGTCGCGGGCAGGCGCAGTCCGGTGGCCGCGTTCAGGCTGTTGCGCAGGTTGACGGCGGCGAGCGAGTCGAAGCCGACCTCCTGGAACGCCTGGCGCGGGCCGATGCCCTCCGCCCCGCTGTGGCCGAGGACCGTCGAGGCGTGGCCGCGGACCAGTCGGAGCAGGATGCGGTTCTGCTCGGTTTCCGCGACCGCCCGCAGGGAGTCCGACAGGGAGGAGGCGGCCTCGCTGTTGTCGCCGTCGCCCTGCAGGGCCTGGAGCGCCTGCTTCGCCTCGGGCAGGTCGGCGAACAGCGGGCTGGGGCGGACCGAGGTGAACGCGGGAATGAACGCGTTCCAGTCCATGTCGGCCACGGCAACGAACTTCTCGTTGCCCTGGACCGCCTGCACCATCGCGGTCACCGCCAGCTGCGGGCCCATGGGAAGGACACCGCGGCGGCGCAGTTGCGCCAGGGCGGCCTCGTCCATGCCCACGCCGATCTGGTCGAGGGCTCCCCAGGCGATCGACGTCGCCCGCAGTCCGCGGGCGCGGCGCCACTCGATCAGGGCGTCGAGGACGGCGTTCGCCGCTCCGGACGGGCCCTGGCCGCCGCCGCCCCACACACCCGCGATCGAGGAGAACACGACGAACGCGTCGAGCGGCGTGCTCTCGAACAGCTCGTCCAGCCATACGGCGGTGTCCACCTTGGCCGCGAACACCTCGGTGAGGTCGTCCGTGCCGGTGTCGTCGATGGAGCTGGTCTGCTGGACGTCGGCGGCGTGGACCACGGCCGTGAGCGGCTGCTCGGCGGCCGTCGCGGCGACCAGCCCCGCGAGCGCCTCCCGGTCGCTGTCCGCGCAGGACTCCACCGTGGTGGCGAGGTCCAGCCCGGCCAGTTCGGCCCGCAGGTCCGACACGCTGCCCTCTGGTGCGTGCGCGGTGGTCGTGATGACGAGGCGGTCGACGCCGGCCTGGGCGAGCCAGACCGAAACGTGCTTGCCGAGTCCTTCGGCGCCGCCGGTCACCAAGGCCGTGCCCCGGGGCTGCCAGCCGCCGTCTCCGGTGGATTCCGGTACGGGCTTGCGCACCAGCCGTCGGGTGTAGACGCCCGAGCGCCGGACCGCGAGCTGGTCCTCACCGGCGGCGGAGTTCAGCACTCCGAGCAGGTACTGGGCCGTGCGCGGGTCGGTCACGACGGGCAGGTCGACCAGACCGCCCCAGCGGTCGAGGCGTTCCAGCGCGGCTGCGCGGCCGAGGCCCCACAGCGATGCCTGCGCCGGCGAGGTGAGGGTGTCGTGGATGCCGATGTTCACGGCGCCCCTGGTCAGGCACCACAGCGGCTGCGCGGCGTTGTTGTCTCCCAGGGCCTGGATCAGCGCGAGCGTCGATGCGGTGGCCGCGGTCGGGTCCTTGGGTGCGCTTCCCGTCTGCTGGTCCATGGCGAGCAGGGACAGCACGCCGGTCAGGTCGTGTGCGGCCAGGACGCCGGCGAGCCGCTCGGCGAGCTGCTTGCGCGTGCGGTCGCTCTCGCCGACCTCCAGCAGGACGGTGCCGAGTCCCAGACCCGTCAGCTCCTGCAGGAGGGCGTCGGTCGCGCTGCCGTCGGGGCGTTCGGACGGGACGACGACCAGCCAGCGGCCGCTCGGTACGCCGGCCGCTTCGCGGTCGAGCGGCTGCCAGGTGACGTGGTAGCGCAGCTTCTCGGCCGTGGACCTCTCGCGGCGCTTCCCCCGCCATTGCGCCAGCACGGGCACGAGGGTGCCGAGTGCGGTGCGCTCGTCGGTCGACGCCGTCTCCAGCAGCGCGCCGAGGAAGTCCAGGTCTGCCTGTTCGACCGCGGCCCAGAAGTCGGAGTCCGCGCCTTCGGCCGCGTCGGCCGCTCCGGTGGCCGCTTCGGCCTCCTGGAGCCAGTAGCGCTGGCGGTCGAAGGCGTAGGTCGGCAGGTCCACGGGGTGGGACGGTGCCGTCTGCGGCAGGATGCCGTTCCAGTCCAGGGCCACACCACGGACGTACAGCTCGGCCATCGAGGCGAGCAGGCGGCGCAGGCCGCCGTCCTCGCGGCGCAGCGAGCCGGTCACCACGGCGTCCGTCTCGGTGTCGTCGGCGGTCTCGGTGATGGGCTGGACCAGCACCGGGTGGGCGCTGACCTCCACGAACACTCCGTGGCCCTGACCCATCAACTCGGCGACGGCCGGGCCGAAGCCCACCTGGCCGCGCAGGTTGCGGTACCAGTACTCACCGTCCAGGACGCCGGCGTCGGCCACCCAACCGCCGGTCGCGGTCGAGTAGAAGGGCAGCCTCGGCGCCTGCGCGTCGATCCCGGCCAGTGCCTCGGCCAGCGCGTCGCGCACGTCCTCGACGTGCCGGGTGTGCGAGGCGTAGTCCACCGCGACGCGGCGCACGCGGACGCCTCCGCCGGACAGGGCCTCGAGCACCTCGTCCAGCGCCTCGGCGTCACCGGCGACGACCACCGACGAGGGGCCGTTGACCGCGGCCACCTCGACCCGGTCCGCCCACGGCTCGAGCCGCGCGACCGCCTCGTCCGCGCTGAGCGCGACCGAGGCCATGCCGCCACGGCCGGCCAGGTCCTCGGCGATGACCTGGCTGCGCAGTGCCACCACGCGCGCCGCGTCGTCCAGGGACAGCGCCCCCGCGACACAGGCCGCGGCGATCTCACCCTGGGAGTGGCCGAGCACCGCGCCCGGCTCGAGGCCCACGGACTGCCACACCGCCGCCAGGCCCACCATCACGGCGAAGCTCGCCGGCTGAAGGACGTCGACCCGCTCCAGGAACTCGGGGTCGGTCTCACCGCGCAGGACGTCGATCAGCGACCAGTCGACGAACGGCTCCAGAGCAGCCGCACACTCCGCGATCCGCTCCGCGAACACCGGCGAGGAGTCCAGCAGTTCACGGCCCATGCCCGCCCACTGCGAACCCTGGCCGGGGAACACCCACACGACCTTGCCCGGCTTGCCCGAAGCGGCACTTCCGGACACCACGGCCGGTGCGCTCTCGCCCCGGGCCAGCGCCTGCAGTCCTGCCAGCGCCTCCTCGTCCGAGCCGGCCACCACGACCGCACGCTCACCCAGGACCGCGCGGCTCGCCACCAGTGCTCCGGCCACGTCCGCCAGCGACACCCCGTCGGAGTGCTCGACGAACGCCGCGAGCCGCCCGGCCTGACCGGCCAGGGAGGCGGCGCTGCGCGCCGACACCACCAGCGGCACCACACCCGCGGGTCCTGCCGCGTCCGGGACGCGCTCCGCCTCCTCGGCGGGCGCTTCCTCCAGGATCACGTGCGCGTTCGTCCCGCTGGCCCCGAAGGAGGAGACCGCGGCGCGGCGCGGGTGGCCGGTGCGCGGCCAGTCCCGGGCCTCGGTCAGCAGCTCCACCGCACCGGCGGACCAGTCCACCTGGCTGGTGGGCTCGTCCACATGAAGCGTGGCGGGCATGACGCCGTGCTGCATGGCCATGACCATCTTGATGACGCCGGCCACGCCGGCCGCCGCCTGCGTGTGGCCGATGTTCGACTTCAGGGAGCCCAGCCACAGCGGCTGCTCCGGGTCCCGGTCCCGCCCGTAGGTGGCGAGCAGGGCCTGGGCCTCGATCGGGTCGCCCAGGGCCGTACCGGTGCCGTGGGCCTCCACGACGTCGACGTCCGCCGGGGTGAGCCCCGCGGTGTCCAGCGCCCGGCGGATCACCCGCTGCTGCGAGGGGCCGTTGGGCGCGGTCAGGCCGTTGGAGGCGCCGTCCTGGTTGATCGCGCTGCCGCGCAGGACCGCCAGCACCCGGTGGCCGCGCTCGCGCGCCACCGACAGCCGCTCCAGCACCACCACGCCGACGCCTTCGGCCCAGCCGGTGCCGTCGGCAGCCGAGGAGAACGCCTTGCAGCGACCGTCGGCGGACAGGCCCCGCTGCCGCGAGAACTCCATGAAGGCGTCCGGACTGGCCATGACGGTCGCGCCGCCGGCGAGCGCCATCGAGCACTCGCCCTGCCGCAGCGCCTGCGCGGCCAGGTGCATCGCCACCAGCGACGAGGAGCACGCGGTGTCCACGGTGACCGCCGGGCCCTCGAAGCCGAACACGTACGACACGCGGCCCGAGGCCACGCTCGCCGCCGTACCGGTCATGAGGTAGCCCTGGACGTCCTCGGGAACCTGGTGGAGCCGGGTGACGTAGTCGTGGTGGACGATGCCGGTGAAGACGCCGATGTCACGGCCCCGGACGGACAGCGGGTCGATGCCCGCCCGCTCCAGCGCCTCCCAGGAGGTCTCCAGCAGCAGTCGCTGCTGCGGGTCCATCGCCAGCGCCTCACGCGGGGAGATCCCGAACAGCCCGGCGTCGAACTGGGCGGCCTCGTGGAGGAACCCGCCCGAGCGGGTGTAGCTGGTACCCGGGTGGGCCGGGTCCGGGTGGTAGAGACCCTCGAGGTCCCAGTCGCGGTCGACCGGGAAGCCGGACACCGCGTCCCGCTGCTCCACCACGAGCTTCCACAGTTCCTCGGGGCTGTCCGCTCCGCCCGGCAGGCGCGTGCTCATCGCGACGATCGCGATGGGCTCGTCGGAGACCGGCCCCGCCGCGGCCGCCGGGGCGGGCACCGTGACGCCCTCGCCCAGCAGTTCGGCCCGCAGGTAGTCCGCGAGAACGGTCGGCGTCGGATAGTCGAAGACCAGCGTGCTGGGGAGGTTCACCCCGGTGAGGTCGCGCAGGCGGTTGCAGAACTTGACCGCGCTGAGGGAGTCGAATCCCAGGCTCTTGAAGGACTGTTCGGTGTCGAATCCGTCGGTGTCGCGGTGGCCGAGTACGACCGCCGTGCTCTCCCGAACCATGTCCAGGAGCGCCCGGTGCTGCTCCGCGGCCGGCATCCCGGCCAGCCGGCCGGCCATCGCCTCGCCGGCCCCTTCGCCGCGCTCCACCACGCGCCGGGTGAGGGCGCCGGACGGCGTCCGCGCACCGGCGGCGGGGGTGACGGCCTCGGCGGGGGTGACGGGCTCGGCGGGTGCGCCGGCGGTCTGCGCCGCGCCGTTCCCGGGCGCGGCGGCCAGGGTCAACGGACCGATTTCCGCGACGGGTTCGCCGGTGGCGTCCGCGAGCTCGAGCAGATGCCCGCCGTCCTCGGCCGGTGTGATCCGCAGCCGCAGCGAGGCGGCGCCTTCCGCGTACACGGCCAGGCCGGTGCAGGCGGACAGGTCACGGACCCCTGCGCGGTCCTCGGCCGTCGGCAGGTCCGCGGCGGTACGGGAGTCCAGTACGCGCAGGGCGGTGTCGACGAGGGCCGGGTGGAGGGTGAACTCGGCGGCCTCGTCGGCCAGTTCCTCCGGAAGTGCGATCTCCGCGAAGATCTGCCCGTCCTGCTGCCAGGCGCGGTGCACCCCCGGGAGGAGCGTCTCGTCGCCGGCGGACGGCGACCAGGTCCTCAGGTCGAAGGCCGGCTGCGGCAGTCCGGGCACCAGCACGGCCCGGGCGTGGCAGGTCCAAGGTCCCTGCTCGGGGTCGAGGGGCCGCGCGTGGACGGCGGCCCGGCGGCGCCCGTCGGGACCGGGGCCGTCGACCGACACCCGCACCTGGACGTTGCCGTCCTCCGGGAGCGTCAAAGGCGCCTCGACGGCGATCTGTTCGAAGCTTCCGCAGTTCACCTCGTCGGCGGCCCTGACGATCATCTCCAGGAGCGCGGCGGCCGGGATCGCGGCCGTGCCGTCGGCGGCCGTTCGGCCGGGGAACCGGGCGCGGCTGCGCGCCGACAGCCGGCCGGTGAGCACGACGCCGTTGTCGCCGTCGTCGCCCGGCATCTCGATGACGGTGCCGAGCAGCGGGTGGCGGGCGCTGGTGGCTCCGAGCGCTTCCGCGCCGCCCGCCGGGGTCTCGTCGGACTCGACCCAGTAGCGCTGGTGCTGGAAGGCGTAGGTGGGCAGGTCGGTGCCGGCCGCGGTGGCCGGTCGGCCGAGAACGGCCGACCAGTCCAGGGCCACACCGCGCACGTGCAGTTCCGCGAGCGCGGTCACGACGTCGGTGGCCTCCGCGCTGTTCCTGCGCAGGGTGGCGATGCAGCTGCGCTCCGGTGCGCCGAGCGTGCCGAGCGCCATCGCGGCGAGCGCTCCGCCCGGTCCGACCTCGAGGAACGTCGTTGCCCCCTGGCCGCTCAGCGAGGTGACGGCGTCACTGAACCGCACCGCGTTGCGGACCTGGTCGACCCAGTACTCGGGGCTGCTCAGCTGCCCGTCGCGAACGGGTTCGCCCGTCAGGGTCGAGACGACCGGAAGGGCGCCGGTCCGGTACGAGATGCTCTGCGCGACCGTGCGGAACTCGTCGAGCATGGGCTCCATGAGCGCGGAGTGGAAGGCGTGGCTGACCTGCAGCCTGCGCGTCTTGCGGCCCTGGCCCGCCAGTTCCGCGGCGAGGGCGAGCACGGCGTCCTCGACGCCGGAGAGCACCAGCGCGTCGGGGCCGTTCACCGCGGCGACGCACACCGCGCCGCGCGCACCGGCCAGCAGGGGCGCGACCTCGTCCTCGGTCGCCTGTACGGCGACCATCGCGCCGCCTTCGGGCAGTGCCTGCATCAGGCGGCCGCGCGCGGCGACCAGCTTGCCCGCCTCGGCCAGTCCCAGCACGCCGGAGACGTGCGCGGCAGTGATCTCTCCGATCGAGTGTCCGGCGAGGAGGTCCGGCCGGACCCCCCAGGACTCGAGGAGCCGGAACAGCGCCGTCTCCAGGGCGAACAGGGCGCCCTGCGTGAACATGGTCCGGTCGAGCAGTTCGCTGTCGGGGGACCCGGGCGCGGCGAACACCACCTCGCGCAGCGGGCGCTGCGCGTGGTCGCCCAGGTGCGCTTCCACGGCGGCGCACGCGGCGGTGAAGGCGTCGCGGAAGACCGGGAAGGTCTCGGCGAGTTCGCGGCCCATGCCGGCCCACTGGCTGCCCTGTCCGGTGAAGAGGACGGCCAGCTTGCCCGGGGCCGGGGTGCCGGAGACGACCGCGGGGGCCGCCTCGCCGCGCCCGAAGGCGCTCAGGTCCGCGCCGAGCTGCTCCCGGTCGGACGCGAGGACGACGGCACGGTGGTCGAGCTGGGCCCGCGTGGTGGCGAGGGCGTGGGCGGCATCGGTCAGGGCCAGGTCGGAGCGGTCCGCGAGGAACCGGGCGAGCCGCTCGGCCTGGCCGCGCAGTCCGGCCGGGGTCCGCGCCGAGACGGGGACGGGTACGGGGACCGATGCGGGGACGGCCGTGGGCTCCGGCGCGGGCTGCGGCCCGCGCTCCTGCCCGGAAGCAGCCGGCTGCTCGGGGGCCTCTTCGAGGACGACGTGCGCGTTGGTGCCGCCGATGCCGAAGGAGGACACTCCGGCCCGGCGGGGCCGGCCGGTCCGCGGCCAGTCGCGGGCCTCGGTGAGCAGTTCCACGGCGCCCGCGGACCAGTCGACGTGGGTCGAGGGACGGTCCACGTGCAGCGTCTTGGGCAGGACGTCGTGCTGCATGGCCATGACCATCTTGATCACGCCTGCGACACCCGCCGCGCCCTGGGTGTGCCCGATGTTCGACTTCACGGAGCCGAGCCACAGCGGGTCGTCGCCCTGCCGTTCCTGGCCGTAGGTCGCCAGGAGCGCCTCCGCCTCGATCGGGTCGCCGAGCGTCGTACCCGTGCCGTGCGCCTCCACCACGTCCACGTCGGAGGGGGAGAGACCGGCACCGGCCAGCGCCTTGCGGATCACCCGCTGCTGCGCGGGACCGTTCGGGGCGGTCAGACCGTTCGACGCGCCGTCCTGGTTCACCGCGGAGCCGCGGACCACGGCCAGCACCTGGTGGCCCCGGCGACGGGCGTCCGACAGCCGCTCCACCAGGAGCAGTCCGGCCCCCTCGGACCAGCCGGTGCCGTCCGCGCCGTCGGCGAACGCCTTGCAGCGGCCGTCGGGCGCCAGCCCGCGCTGCCGGGAGAACTCGACGAACGTCTCCACGGTGCCCATCACCATGACACCGCCGGCCAGCGCCATGGAGCACTCGCCCCGGTTCAGCGCCTGCGCCGCGAGGTGCAGCGCCACCAGCGAGGAGGAGCAGGCCGTGTCGACCGTGAGGGCGGGACCCTCGAAGCCGAGGTGGTAGGCGATCCGGCCGGAGGTGACGCTGCCCGAACCGCCGGTCAGCCGGAAGCCCTCGACGCCGGACGCCTGGTGCATCCGCATGCTGTAGTCGTGGCTGTTGACGCCGACGAAGACGCCGACGTCCTCTCCCGCCAGCGTGGTCGGGTCGATCGCGGCCCGTTCGAAGGCCTCCCAGGACGTCTCCAGCAGCAGTCGCTGCTGCGGGTCCATCGCCAGCGCCTCGTTCGGCGAGATGCCGAAGAAGGCGGCGTCGAATCCGGCGGCGTCGTCGAGGAAGGCGCCGTGGCGGACGTACGTGGTGCCGGCGTGGTCGGGATCCTCGTTGAAGAGGCGGTCGATGTCCCAGCCGCGGTCGTCGGGGAACTCCGTGACCGCGTCGATCCCGTCGGCCACGACGCGCCACAGGTCCTCGGGGCTGTTCACGCCCGCGGGGAAGCGGCACGCCATCGCCACGATCGCGATCGGCTCGTCGGTCGTCCCGGTCGGGGCGGCCGGCTCGGACGGCGCCTCCGACGTGCCGCCGAAGAGCTTGGTGTGCAGGTGCTCGGCGAGCGTCGTCGGCTTCGGATAGTCGAAGATCATCACCGGGGAGAGGGTGAGCCCGGTCGCGGCGGCGAGCCGGTTGCGCAGTTCCACCGCCATCAGCGAGTCGAATCCGGCCTCCTTGAAGGTCCTGTCGGCGTGGACGGCGTCGGCGGTGGCGTGTCCGAGCACCTCGGCGGCGTTCCGCCGCACCAGCTCGACCAGGGCCTCGGTCCGCTCGGCGTCGCCGAGACCCGCGAGGCGGTCCCGCAGGGACGCGGGCCCGGAAGGAGCCGCCGTCCGGGCCGCCGGCCGCGGTGACGGGGCAAGGCCCCGCAGCAGCGGCGGCACCGGGGCGTCGGCCGCCGCGGCGCGCAGGGCGGACACGTCGAACTTCGCGGCCACCAGAGCACCGGCCGTGTTCTGGGCGGCGCCGCCCAGGGCGGCGTCCAGGAGTGCCATTCCCTCGGTGGCGGAGAGGCCGCTCATGCCGATGCGCTTGTTGCGTCGCAGGTCAGCGGCGCTCAGGTGCTCGGTCATGGAGCTGACCGTGGCCCAGTAGCCCCAGGCGAGGGAGACGGCCGGCAGACCGAGGCCGTGCCGTCGGCGGGCCAGCGCGTCCAGCCAGGCGTTGCCCGCGGCGTAGTTGGCCTGACCGGGGTTGCCCAGCACGCCCGCCGCCGAGGAGTACAGCACGAACGCGGCGAGGTTCAGGTCCCGGGTGAGCTCGTGCAGGTGCAGGGCCGCGTCCACCTTCGGGCGCAGCACGGTGTCGACGCGGTCCGGGGTCAGCTCGGTGACCACGCCGTCGTCCAGGACGCCGGCGGAGTGCACCACGGCGGTGAGCGGGTGCTCGGCCGGTATCTCCCGCAGCAGCGCCTCGAGTTGGGCCCGGTCCGCCGTGTCGCAGGCGGCGATGGTGACGGAAGCCCCCAGCGCGGTCAGCTCCTCGTGGAGCTCCGGGGCGTGGCCGCGGCGGCCGGCCAGGACCAGGTGCCTGATGCCGTACTCGGTCACCAGGTGCCGCGCCGTCATCGCACCCAGCGTTCCGGTGCCGCCGGTGATCAGTACGGTGCCTTCGGTGTCGAGCGGACGCGGGCGCCGACCGGAGTCGACGCCGGCATCGGGGAGCGCTGCGTCCGGCGAGACGGGCACGCGGACCAGCCGCGGTACCGAAGCCACACCGTCGCGCACCTTCATCTGCGGCTCGCCCGACAGCACGACGGCCGGCAGGGCGGACCGGGAGGCGTCGTCGAGGTCGGCCAGTACGATCCGGTCCGGGTGCTCCGACTGCGCCGAGCGCACGAGGCCCCACACGGCGGCCGCGTCGAGTTCGGCGTCGCAGTCCCCGGTGACCACGGCCAGCCGGGTTTCCGCCAGCGCGGGTTCCGCCAGCCAGGCCTGGAGCACGGCCAGTGCCGCGGTGACCGAGGCGCGGGGGTCCGCGTCGGCCGGGGCGCCGATGGCCTTGGCCTCGTACAGGAGGAGGCCGGGGGCGGAGCCGTCCGCCCGGGCCTCGGCGGCGGCTTCGGCCACCTCCGCGGCGGTCGCGACGGTCACGAGGTCGAGAGGGCGCTCCACGGCGGGCAGCGCGCAGTGCTCCCACTCGACCCGGAAGAGGGCGTCGTGCGGCAGCGCGCCGGTGATCCCCGCCTGTTCGGGGGAGAACGGGGTTCCGAGAACCGCCTCGACGGTCATGACGGGCTGCCCCGTGGGGTCGGTCAGCTGCAGAGCGGTGCCCTCGGCCGACGTTCCGCCCGCTCGCACGTGCAGTGCGGCGGCGCCGGATGCGAGCAGGGAGACCCCGCTCCACACGGAGGGGAGCATGCCGTCGGAGATGACCGTACGGACGGCGGCGTCCAGCAGGGCCGGGTGCACGCCGTAGCGGCCGGCGTCACGGAGGGCGGCGCCGTCCAGGGCCACTTCGGTGGCGGGACCGGCGGCCGTCGGCGCTGTCGCCCCGGGGGTGGCGGGGGCCAGCGTGCCGTGCGCGTGGCGCGTCCACGGCGCGTCCAGGGGGGCGTCCGCGGCACGGGAGTAGACCTCCACCGACCGGCGTCGCGTCTCGCCGGGCTCGCCGACGATCACCTGGATGCTGCGGCTGCCGCGGTGCGGTACGACCACGGGCGCCTCGACGGTCAGTTCGTCGAGTACGGGGGTGGCGGCCAGGTCACCGAGGCGGATGGACAGCTCGACCAGAGCCGCGTTCGGCACCACGACGGCATCGGACACCTGGTGGTCGGCGAGCCAGGGCTGCGACCGGAGCGACCAGCTGGAGGTGGCCATGAGGCCGGACGAGTTCGGCATGCCGACGACCGCGCCCAGCAGCGGGTGACCGGCCGCGGCCAGTCCCAGCGAGGCGGCGTCGGTGGCCGCGTCGGCCGCCTCGAGCCAGTAGTGCTGGTGGTCGAAGGCGTAGGTCGGCAGGTCCACGTGCGCGGACAGGGCCCCGGCGGGCAGGACGCCGCTCCAGTCGAGCGCGATCCCGCGGACGAACAGTTCCGCCATCGAGGCGAGGAGCCGGCGCAGGCCGCCGTCCTCGCGGCGCAGTGAACCGGTCACCACGACGTCGGCGTCGGTGTCGTCGGCGGTCTCGGTGATCGGCTGGACCAGCACCGGGTGGGCACTGACCTCCACGAACACCCCGTGACCCGCAGCCATCAGCTCGGCGACGGCCGGGCCGAAGCCCACCTGACCACGCAGGTTGCGGTACCAGTACCCGCCGTCCAGGACGTCTGCGCCCTCGACCCACGTGCCGGTGACCGTCGAGTAGAAGGGCAGCTTCGGCGCAAGAGCGGTCACCCCGGCCAGGGCCTCGGCGAGCGTCTCGCGGATCGCCTCGACATGCCGGGTGTGCGAGGCGTAATCCACCGCGACCCGACGCACCCGGACACCCTCGCCCGCCAGCGTCTCCAGAGCCTCGTCCAGGGCCTGCGCGTCACCGGCGATCACGACCGAGGTCGGACCATTGACCGCGGCGACCTCCACCCGGTCCGCCCACGGCTGGATACGGACGACCGCCTCCGCCTCGCTCAGCGCGACCGACGCCATACCGCCACGCCCGGCCAGGTCCTTGGCGATCGCCTGGCTCCGCAACGCCACCACACGCGCCGCGTCCTCCAAGGACAGGGCGCCCGCCACACACGCAGCGGCGATCTCACCCTGCGAATGACCCAGCACCGCATCCGGCTTGAGGCCCACGGACTGCCACACCGCCGCCAGACCCACCATCACGGCAAAGCTCGCCGGCTGAAGGACCTCGACCCGCTCCATCAGCTCCGGCTCGGTCTCACCGCGCAGGACGTCGATCAGCGACCAGTCGACGAACGGCTCCAGAGCAGCCGCACACTCCGCGATCCGCTCCGCGAACACCGGCGAGGAGTCCAGCAGTTCACGGCCCATGCCCGCCCACTGCGAACCCTGCCCCGGGAACACCCACACGACCTTGCCCTGCGCACCCGAGCCGGCGCTGCCGGACACGAGACCAGGCGCGCTCTCACCCTGGGCCAGTGCCCCGAGCCGCGTCAGCGCTTCCTCGGCCGAATCGGCCACGACCACCGCGCGCTCATCGAAGACCGCCCGGCCCGACACCAGCGCCCCGGCCACCGAGGCCAGCGGCGCCGCGTCGGCAGCGGACTCCATGTACGACGCCAGTCGGCCGGCCTGGCCGGCCAGGGAAGAGGCGGTCCTGGCCGACACGACCAGCGGCACCACGCCTGCGGACGTCGCCCGCTGCTGCGCCTCATGAGCGGGTGCCTCTTCGGCGGGTGCCTCTTCAGCAGGCGCCTCTTCCAGGATCAGGTGCGCGTTCGTCCCGCTCACGCCGAACGAGGACACACCGGCCCGGCGCGGACGGTCTTCGACACGCGGCCACTCCCGCGCCTCTGTGAGCAGCTCGACGGCACCCGCCGACCAGTCCACCTGGCTCGTGGGCGCATCCACGTGCAGCGTGCGGGGCAGCACCCCGTGCCGCAGCGCCTGCACCATCTTGATCACACCGGCCACGCCCGCAGCGGCCTGCGTGTGACCGATGTTCGACTTCAGGGAGCCCAGCCACAGCGGCTGCTCCGCGTCCCGGTCCTGCCCGTAGGTGTCCAGGATCGCCTGCGCCTCGATCGGGTCACCCAGGGACGTGCCGGTGCCGTGGGCCTCGACCACGTCCACATCGGCCGACCCCAGACCGGCACTGGCCAGCGCCCGGCGGATCACCCGCTGCTGCGACAGCCCGTTCGGAGCAGTGAGGCCGTTCGAGGCGCCGTCCTGGTTGACCGCGCTGCCGCGCAGCACCGCGAGCACCCGGTGCCCGCGCTCGCGCGCGACCGCCAGCCGCTCCAGCACGACCACGCCCACGCCCTCGGCCCACCCGGTGCCGTCGGCGCCGTCGGCGAAGGCCTTGCAGCGCCCGTCGGCGGCCAGGGCCCGCTGCCGGGAGAACTCCACGAAGTGGCCCGGGGTCGCCATGACCGACACGCCGCCGGCGAGGGCCATCGAGCACTCGCCCTGCCGCAGCGCCTGCGCGGCCAGGTGCATCGCCACCAGCGAGGACGAGCAGGCCGTGTCCACCGACACCGCAGGGCCCTCGAGGCCGAGGACGTACGACACGCGGCCGGACGCCACGCTCGGCGCCAGCCCCGTGGTCGTGAAGCCTTCCAGCTCCGGTGCGGCCGCGGCCGCGCCGGTCCCGTAGCCCTGGCCGAACAGCCCCGAGAACACGCCGACGTCGGCACCCTTCAGCGCGGTCGGGTCGATCCCGGCCCGTTCCAGGGCTTCCCAGGAGGTCTCCAGCAGCAGCCGCTGCTGCGGGTCCATCGCCAGCGCCTCACGCGGCGAGATACCGAAGAACCCGGCGTCGAAGAGACCCGCCTCGTGGAGGAAGCCGCCCTGGTCGGTGTAGGAGGTGCCGACCCGCTCCGGATCGGGGTCGAACAGGCCCTCCAGGTCCCAGCCGCGGTCCTCGGGGAAGGACGACAGGGCGTCCCGGCCCTCCGAGACCAGCCGCCACAGGTCCTCCGGCCCGGCCACGCCGCCCGGCAGCCGGCAGGCCATGCCGACGATCGCGAGGGGTTCATCGGGGTCCGCCGCCATGACCGGCTCCGATACGGCGCGGGTGAGGCCGAGGACCTCGGCCCGCAGGCGGGCGGCCAGCGCCACCGGAGTGGGGTGGTCGAAGACGGCGGTGGTGGCGAGCCGCAGCCCGGTGTGTGCCGACAGCCGGTTGCGCAACCGGACGATCGCCATCGAGGTGAAGCCCATGTCGCGGAAGGCACGGTCGGAGGGGACCGTTTCGGGGCCCTGCCGCTGCAGTACGGCGGCGGCCTGCGTACGGACCAGGTCTTCCAGCAGCGCCAGCTGCGCAGGCTCGTCCAGACCGGACAGCCGTTCGCGCAGGGCGGCCGTGACGGCCGTGTCGGGCAGGCCCTGCTCCGAGGTGTCCTCGGCCAAGGCGGCCAGGATCGCGGGGATTTCAGCGGCGTCGGCGGTCGGCGCCGCCACCTTCAGGGCGAGCAGCGACGGGCGGTTCGTCGTCGTGAGGACGTCGAAGCAGGTGAGGAGCAGGTGATGCAGCCGGCCGGTCTCGCCGTCGGCCGCGTCGCGGTCGCCGGGCCATGCGCCCCAGGCGAGGAAGGAGCCGGGCAGGTTCCGCAGCCGGCGGTTGCGTACGGCCGCCTCGGAGAGGATCGCGTCGACGGCCTCGCCGGTGGCGTCGCGGGAGCCCAGCAGTCCGTCGGCGCCGCAGACCACGACGAAGCCGGCGAGCTCCTCGTCGGCGGTCATGCCGTCGAGCTCCATGGCGAGTTCGGCGTCGTCGGACGCGTGGACCACTGCGGTCACCGGACGCGGCAGGCCGGCCAGCGCGGCACGCAGCGGCTCGGGGTCCGCTCCGTCGGCGGTCACCCGGACGACGTCCGTCTCGGGGAGGCCCAGATCGGCGCCGGACGGGACCGTGCCGGCGCCACCGGGGGAGGCGACGAGCAGCAGGCGCTGCGCCCCGTGGACCGTGACCAGCCGGTGGGCGAGGGCCGCGCCGTGCTCGGTGTCGGCCCCGGTGAGCACCACGGTGCCCGCGGCGCCCGGCCACGATCCCGACCCGGGCGCGTCGGTGACGGGCAGGCGGTGCAGGCGGGGAACGAGCAGGGCGCCCGAGCGCACCGCGATCTGCGGCTCGCCGGACGCGACCGCGGCCGACAGGAGGTCCGCGCCCGGGTCACCGTCGGCGGCGTCGAGGTCGAGGTCGAGGAGGGTCAGCGTGGCCGGACGGGCCTGCTGGAAGGACCGGACGACGGCCCAGACCGGAGCGTCGGCCGGATTCTGCGCAGGGTCCTGCGCGGTGGCCGCGACGGCGCCGCGCGTGAGGACCACCAGGCGGGAGTGCACCGACTGCGGGCCCGCGGACCAGGCCTTCAGCTGCTCGGCCAGGAGCCGGGCGGCCGCGCGTCCGGCGGCGATCGGATCCTGGGCGTCCGCGGGGCCCGACGGCTGGACGAGGACGGTCACCTCGGGGGCAGCCTCGCCGCCGGCCACCGCGGCGCCTACCGCCGCGAGGTCCGGGTACTCCCGCACCTCGACGCCGGCCGCGTTCAGGACCGGGACGAGGCCCGCCGCCGGGGCACCCGCCACTGCCCACGTCCGGGGCCGGGAGACGGGCTGCGCCGGTGCCGCCGCCGGGATCCAGTCGAGGCTCATCAGCCCGTCGTGGTGTCCGGTCGCCGCGTACCGCAGCCGGCTCGGCTGCTCGGCCAGGAGGCGCCGCTGGATCTTGCCCGAGGCGGTCCGGGGAATCGCGGTGACCTCGCGGACCTCCTCCGGCACCTTGTAGGCGGAGAGCTGCTCGCGGCACCGGTCGATCAGGGTCGCGGTGTCGAAGCCGGAGGGGCCGGGAATCACGTACGCGACGGGCACTTCGCCGAGGGTGTCGTGCGGCGCGCCGGCGACCGCCGCATCGGCGACGCCCTCGACGGCGCGCAGTACCGCCTCGACCTCCTCGGGGTGGATGTTCTCCCCGCCGCGGATGACGAGTTCCTTGATACGGCCGCAGATGGTGAAGTAGCCGGCGTCGTCGCGACGGGCCAGGTCGCCGGTGCGGTACCAGCCGTCCTGCAGCGCCGCGGCGGTGGCGTCGGGGGCGTTGTGGTAGCCGACCATGACGTTCGGTCCGCTGACCCACACCTCTCCCTCCTGGCCGACGGGCACGTCGAGCCCGGTGGTGGGGTGGACGATGCGGACCCCGACACCCGGCACGGGCAGGCCGCAGGACCCGTCGACCCGGGCGCCGTCCGGCGGGTTGACGGTGATGGCGCCGCAGGTCTCGGTGCTGCCGTAGGCGTCGACCAGCGGGACCCCGAAGACCTCTTCGAAATCCCGCCGCAGCCGGGATCCGGTGACGGCTCCGCCGACCAGGCCGATCCGCAGGGCGGGGGCGGAGAACCCGTTCTGCTGAGCGGCCGTCACCAGGTGGTGGTAGGTGGTGGGAACACCGGCCAGGAAGGTCGAGTCGTCCTCGCGCAGGGCGCGGATCACGTCCTGGGCGGAGCTGCCGTCCATGATGCGGGCCGTGGCGCCGACCACGGTGACGGACAGCACGCAGGCGATGTGGGAGAGGCTGTGGAACAGCGGGAGCGGCCACAGGACCCGGTCCTGGTCCGTCAGCCCCGGAATCGGCACGTAGCAGGAGGCCACCGACCACAGGCAGTTGCGCTGCGTGGACAGGACGCCCTTGGGGCGGCCCGTCGTGCCGGACGTGTAGAACATCCAGGCCACGTCGTCGAGACCGAGGTCGTCCCTGGCGGGGCTCGCGGGCTCGCTGAGGGCGAGCTCGTCGTACGCGTGCGCCCCGGCGGGCGCCGGGGCCTCGCCCGTCACCAGCAGCGTGAGGCCGGCCGCCGCGGCCGAAGCGCCGCGCAGCCGCTGCGCCTGCACGGAGTCGGTGATGACCACCGTGGCCCCGCTGTCGGTGAGCAGGTACTCCAGCTCGGCCAGGGCCGAGGCGGGGTTGAGCGGCACCCCGATACCGCCGGAGCGGACGATCGCCAGGTAACTCTCCACCGTGGAGACGGTGTTGCCGAGGCAGATGGCGACCCGGTCCCCGCGCTGGACGCCGAGGTCCGCCAGATGTCCGGCGAGCCGGCGCGTGCGCGCCTCCAGGTCACCGTAGGTGACTGCTCGCCGGTCATCCGCGAAGGCGACCTTGTCGGGGAAGCGGGTCGCGTTCTCCATGACTGCGACAGGAAGTGGCTTGATCAGGTCGGTGCGCACTATGCCGCAGTTCCTTTCGGAGAAAAGATGAAGAATTACCAGGAGACGGGCAGGCTCTTCAGCCCGAAGACGGAGCCCTTGAGGCTCAGGGGTACGTCGTCGAACGCGACGGCCAGCCGGAGGTCGGGGAACTCCCGCAGGAGGGCCGACAGGCCGACGCGCAGGGCGACACGCGCCAGGTTCTGGCCCAGGCACTGGTGGACGCCGTAGCCGAAGGACATGTGGCCGGCGGTGTCCCGGTCGATGTCCAGCTTCGCCGGGCACTCGAACTTGGCCGGGTCGCGGTTGGCCGCGGGCAGCGACACGGTGACGGTGTCGCCCTTCTTGACCACTTCACCGTTCAGCTCGACGTCTTCCAGGGCGGTACGGAAGATCTCGTACTGGTTGATGGTGATGTAGCGCAGGAGCTCCTCGACCGCGCCGTCGAGCTTGGACGGGTCCGCGCGGAGCGCCGCCATCTGCTCCTCGTGGTGCAGCAGGGCGAAAGCGCTCACGGCCAGCGCGGGACCCGTGGTCCCGAATCCCGCGAAGAGCAGCAGGGCGACCATGTTGCACACCTCTTCGTCGGTCAGCTGACCGTCGGTGACGAGGCGGCTGAGGATGTCGTCCTCGGGCTGCTGCCGCTTGCGCTCGATGAGCTCGAAGAAGTAGGTGAGGGCCTGCTCGTAGGCGGGGCCGACCTCCTCCATCTTCGATTCCGGGTCGTGCATGATCTTCGGGGCGTGCGCGAACCGGTCGCGTTCCTCGTAGGGCAGGCCGATCACCTCGCACACCACCCGCAGGGCGAGCGGTTCGGCGAAGTCCTCCACCAGGTCCGCGGTCCCCCCGCGCTCGCGCATGACCTTGATCTGCTCGTCGGCCATGACCTCGACGCGGGACGTCATCTGGCTCGCCCGGCGGCCGGTGAACTCACCCGTCAGCAGACGCCGGTAACGGGTCTGGTTGGGCGGATCCATGTAGATGAACATCCCCGGGATCTCCGGGGAGTTCGGCGTCAGCTCGCCCCAGTGCGTCGTCGGGAAGTGACAGGTTTCCATGTTGTGGCTGAACCTGGGGTCACTGAGGACCTTGCGCGCCAGCTCGTGGCTGGTGGTGAGCCAGCCCACGTGCTCGTCGGGGTAGACCATCCTCGCGAGCGGACGTTCTTCACGCAGCGAATCGAATATCGCAGGAGGATCGAACTGATGGGTCCGCGCCCAATGGTCCTCGAAGGAAATTGCGTCGCTCATGGAATCCTTCTCACTCGAGATGATGTCAGTAGCCCCGTTTGACCGCGCCGGGCTTATTCGGCCAGCTTCTTGAGGGTTTCGTACGCGGTCGCCAGCGAGGTTTCGGCCAGCGGCCTGAGCTGCTCCATCTGCGGAACGGACGCGGCCATCGTCAGCTCGGCCGTCACGAACGTCAGGTCCTCGCCGAGACCGACGGACTCCAGGACCGCCCGCAGGTAGGGCTCCTGGAAGTCGAAGTCCTCACGGGGCGTTCCGGGCGCGTACGAACCGCCGCGCGCCTGGATGACCACGACCGACTTTCCGCTGAGCGGGCTGGTCTTCCCGGGCATGGACATGTGCGCCGGGTGGACGACGCGGTCCAGCCACGCCTTGAACGTCGACGGGATCGAGAAGTTGTGCATCGGAATGCCGAAGACGATCGTGGACGCCTGGAGCAGCTCGTTGGTGATGGCCGCCGTGAGGTCCCGCTCCTCGGTGCTCTGCCCGTGCTCGCCGTCCGGGTAGACGAGGGACTGGTGCACGGGGTGCGTGATGTGCGGAATCGGGTCGGCCACGACATCGCGGTAGGTGTATCCGCTGCCGGGGTGGCTGCTGCGCCACTCCTCGGCGAAGTAGGCCGAAAGCTTTCGCGACACGGATTCAGTGCCGATGCTCGAGTCAATGTGCAGGAGGTGCGACATCCCGGAGTCCCCTTACCGATCGAAGAAGAAATGTAGGTCTACGCGTCCCGCGACAGTTCGTCGATGCGCCGAATTCGTCGCGATGGTGCGGTTTTTGATCCTCTGAAGCCAGACTAGATCGCGCCATGTCGGCACGACATCCCTCAGCCTGGTAGGGGCGGGACGACAACTCCGCGCTTTTTGAGCGTCTTATGAGCGGGGCTCGAGCATTCCTGGGGAACGGTCACCCGGAAAGCCGGAATTCAATCCGCACACAGCACGCGAGCCGCCGCCGCTCCGGAAAGCGGCGACGGCTTCGCAAGGGACCGCTGCTGACGAAGGGTCAGGCGGAGGCCAGGTCGACGGGCTGGCCCGTGCGCACCGATGCCCGCGCCGCTTCGATGATGCGCAGCGTACGGACCCCGGCCGCGCCGTCCGGGCCGGCCGCCCGCCCCGTCGCGTCGTCGGCGGCGAGGAACGCGCCGAGCATGACCGGGTCGAGGTCGGCCCCGCCGGCCTCCCACCGCTCACTGGACGTGGCGGCGTCGAACACACCGAGCAGCCGCGGGCGGGCGTTGAACTCGACGCTGGCCCGTTCGCCGATGAAGGTCATGGCCGGTCCCCCTGCTGCCGACTGGTGCGCCGACAGGCTCCAGCTGCAGTCGACGGACACGACCGTCCCACTCGCGTAGCGGACGGAAACGAGCGCGGCGCTCTCCACGCCGGGGTCGCCGCTCAGGACGCTGTTCGCCTGTGCGTACACCTGCTCGGCCGGTTCCCCGCCGAGCACGGCGTCCACCATGTCGAACAGGACCGCCGCGTTGGCGCCCAGCGCCCCGCCGTCCTCCGCCTTCCCGGTCGGAGGGCTGTTGTAGACCCCGTGAACGGTCGTCAGCTGGCCGATGGCCTCGCCGTCGGCGAGCCCGTCGCGCACGGCGGTGAAGGCCGGGCTGAAGCAGACCGGCGACGCGAGGGCCAGCCGCACACCCGCGTCCTCACAGGCGCGCACCATGGCCCGGGCGTCCGCCTCCGTGGCTGCCATCGGCTGCTCGCACAGCACGTGCGCCCCGGCCTCCGCGGCCCGCTCGACCAGTTCCCGACGCCGGGCGACCTCGCTCGTGACCACCACGGCCTCGGGCCGCAGCGCGAACACCTCGTCCCAGCTGCCCGCGTACGGGACGTCCAGCTCCGCCGCGACGGCCTGGCCGCGGACCGGGTCGCCCGGCGAACCGCCGGGGTCCGCGATGATCAGGTCGACACCGGGCATGTCGTGCAACAGCCGGGCGTACGTCGCGGCGCGCTCGTGGGCGAACGACAACACGGCGACCTTCATGCGGCGGCCCCCTTCGCGGTCAGTTCCACGGCGCGTCCCGTCCATGCGGACCGCGCGGCGGCTTGGGTGATGCGGATGGCGGCCAGCCCGTCGCGCGGCCCCAGCCGCGGCTCGGGACCGCCCGAGAAGCCCTGGGCGAACTCACGGATCATCGAGACGAACGGCGTTTCCCCGAAGTGCCCGAAGTCCGCGCCCGTACCGCCGAAGACCTGGATCTCCTGGGGCCACTCCGAGTCGTAGAGCACCGTCCCGCCCGTACCCGAGACGTGGCACGTCAGGCGGTAGGGGGGCACCGGCGTCGCCATCCACCGGCTGACGACCTGACTGATCGCGCCGCTGGCGTGGGTGAGGACGACGGTGCCGAGCGCGACGGCCCCGGTGGGGGCAGGTGCGGCGATCTCGCCCTGGTAGTAGGCGTGCACCCGCACGACGTCCCCGAAGACCCAGTAGGCGAGGTCGACGCCGTGCAGCATCTGGTCGGTGACGATCCCGCCCGTCTCCGCGGGCGCGTTGCCGGTCCACGGCCGCGGGTGGTAGCCGGCCACGGTGAACCGGGCGACGGTGCCCGCGCCCACGCGGCCCGCCGCCACCAGCTCGTGGAGCCGGCCGTACGCCGGGGCGAACCGCACGTTGTGGGTCGGGTAGAGCCGTACGCCGGCCTGCTCCGCCGCCGCGACGATCTCCTCGGCCTCGGCGGTGCTGGTCGCCAAGGGCTTCTCGCACACCACGCCCACACCCGCGGCGATGGCCTTCATGGCGATCTCGTGATGGGTACTGGTCGGGGTGCAGATGTCCACGACGTCCGCGCCGTCCAGCGCTTCCTCCAGGGAACCGACGACCTTGGCGCCGAACTCGCGGGCGAGGTCCGCGGCCCGGCCGTCGGTGGAGCAGACGCGCACGGACGCCCCGACGGTGGTCCACGCGTCCAGATGGAAGCGCGCTATCAGTCCTGCGCCCAACAGTGCCACTTCAAGTTGCCGCATGGCATCCCCAGCCTTTCTTCCCGATCGCCCTGACACAGACGACCCGGCTACGGGAGCCGTCGGCCGGACACAGGCCCGGCACGGCGGCCGACGCCCAGCACGTCTGAAGTCCGATCAGTCTCGCCCGCACCGCTCGCCGGGACCATCACCAGCGTGGGTAGTCTCGGCGGGGTGCCGGCCGGGGCGGCCGGGGGCTGCCGCGGTCAGGCGTGGTTGACCGGCAGGACGTCCGGGGAAAGGGCGCCCGCGTGCGCCGCGGCCGACGTCATGCGGCGGCGGTGGTGACGGCGGCACAGGACCTCGTAACCGATCTCCCCCGCCGGACGGTTCACATCGCCGACCACGACCTGGGCGCCCTCGACCACCATCTCCCCGCCCACCGTCCGCGCGTTGTGCGTGGCCCGGGCCCCGCACCAGCACAGCGCCTCGACCTGGAGCTGCTCGATGCGGTCCGCCAGCTCGATCAGCCGCTGCGAGCCGGGGAAGAGCTTGGTGCGGAAGTCCGTCGTGATCCCGAAGGCGAAGACGTCCATGTCGAGGTCGTCCACGATGCGGGCCAGCTGGTCGATCTGCTCCGGGGCGAGGAACTGGGCCTCGTCCACGATCACGTAGTCGGCCTTGCCGCCCTTGGACAGCTGGGCCACCAGGTACGCGTACAGGTCCATGCCCTCGGTGGCCTCGACGGCCTCCGTCACCAGGCCGAGGCGGGACGAGAGCTTGCCCTCCCCCGCCCGGTCGTCACGGGTGAAGATCACTCCCTGGAGCCCGCGGGCCGAACGGTTGTGTCCGATCTGCAGCGCCAGAGTGCTCTTTCCGCAGTCCATCGTTCCGGAGAAGAACACCAGCTCGGGCATGGGAAGTACGGGACCTTTCGGGTCGTGGGCAGGGGGAGGGGGGAAGTGAGGAGAGGGGCCGGTCAGGTGCGGATCTCGAGCAGCGGGACGAGCTGCTCCGCCGCGGTCATGGAGCCGTGCATGCCGACGAGGGCGGACTCGTTGGGCTCGTTGCGGGAAGCGGTGATCGCGACGTCGGCCTGGGCGGCCGCCACCACGTCGCCGATCCGGCCGAAGACGCGCTCGTCGCACTCCCCCGGTCGCCCGAACCAGCCCAGTTCCAGGGCCTCTTCGCGGCTCGCGACCCAGAAGCGGTCGCCGAGCACCTCGCGCCACACCGTCAGGACGTCGGCCTCGGCGCCGGGCACCGCGTAGACGTGCCGGGCCCGGCCCTCGCCGCCGAGCAGGGCCACGCCCGCGCCCAGTTCCCAGTCCTCGTCGAAGTCGATGCGGGAGTCCTCGTCGAAGGGGACGTCCACCATGCCGTGGTCGGCGGTCACGTACAGCGCTGTCCGCGGCGGGAGTTGCTCGGCGAGCCGCTGCACCAGCCGGTCGACGTACATCAGCTGGCCGCGCCACGCGTCGGAGTTCACTCCGTGCCGGTGTCCGGCCCCGTCCAGTTCGCTGTAGTACGTGTACACCAGCGAGCGGTCGCCGGCCGCGAGGCGCTGCGCCGCGACGTCCATGCGCTCCTCGCCGGTCATCCGGCCGAGGAAGGTGCCGCCGCTCAGTGCGATCTTGGTGAGCGGGGTGGTCTGGAAGGCGGGCGAGGACACCTGCGCGGTGGCCACTCCGGCCTTGTCGGCCTGCTGGAAGACCGTCGGGTACGGCTGCCAGGGCTTCGGCGCGGTCCACGGCTGCCAGCGGAGCTGGTTCATCAGCTCGCCGGTGGCCGGGTTGCGCACGGCGTAACCGGGCAGACCGTGCCGCGCGGGCGGCAGACCGGTGCCCACCGAGGCCAGCGAGGTGGCGGTGGTCGCCGGGAAGCCCGCGGTGACCGGGCGGCCGGTGCCGCCGCGCGAGCTGCCGAGCAGGGAGGTCAGGTACGGAGCTTCGTCCGGGTGGGCCTTGATCTGCTCCCAGCCCATGCCGTCGACCAGGAACACACAGTTCCGGTCGGCCGGGGACAGCTCCGCGATGGCGGCCTCGTAGCCGGGGACGCCCTGTCCGGCCACCAGGGTCGGCAGCAGGTCGGCGAGCGATCCGGTGCCGTACTCGGGGACGGGCGCGGCGGCGAGATCCAGCAGCTCCGGCTCGTCGTGCCAGTTCTGCGCCGCGGGGTACGTCATCAGCGGGCGGAAGGGGAGGACGTGGCCGCAGTGGCTTCCGAGAGGGCCTGCGCGAAGACGAGGGTCTGGCGCACCGCCTCCGGGCCGTCGCCCGCCTCGCTGACCCGCAGGCTCAGGTCGTCGGCGGTGGAGTTGCCGGTGTAGCCGTGGTCGGAGTCGCAGTTCGGGTCGCCGCAGGCGGCCGGCTCCAGGTCGATCCGGGAGACCGCGCCCCAGCCGATGGTCAGGACGACCTCGCGGGGCAGGGTGCCGGGGGTGTAGGACTCCGGATTGGCGACGACACGGCTGAGCACCACGGAGGAGATGCTGGAGAGCTTGACCGACTCGGTGGAGGTGGTGGCGTACGGCGACGGGGACCCGGCGTCCGCGGCCTGCTCGTCGGTGTGGCTGACGATGAACCGGTTGCCGGTCAGGACCAGCACGGTGACGTGCCGGCGGACCTCGTTGGAGTCGAAGGTCGTCTCCTGGTGGACCAGGTACGACGAAATCGGCTCGCCGCCCACCGCGGCCTCCACGGCCTCGGCCACGAGGGCCGGGTAGTAGCCGCTGCGCTCGATCGCCGTGCGCAGCCCCTGGGTCGTCGTACCGGATTTCGCCATGAGGTCCATCCTAAGGCCCGTACGGGGCGTCCCGGCCGCGCCCGGACCCGCTCAGTAGCTGGGGAGGGTCCGCGGGCCGAGATCACCGCGGGCGGGCGGATGCGCGACGCGGACGGAGGCGCTCAGCACGGAGAGTCCCTCGGTGGCGACGACCACCGGCTCCAGGGAGACCCCGACCACCTCGGGGTGGTCGTCCACGAGCCGGGACAGCCGCAGGAGCAGCTCCTCCAGGGCGCGGGTGTCGACGGGGTCGCTGCCGCGCCAGCCGAAGAGGAGGGGTGCGGTCCGGATGGACCGGATCAGGCCGGCGGCGTCCTTGTCGGTGGCCGGGACCAGCCGGTGGGCGGTGTCCCCGAGCAGTTCGGAGGCGACGCCGGCCAGCCCGAAGGAGAGGACGGCGCCGGCTGCCGGGTCGATGACGGAGCGCACGACGGTGTCGACCCCGCGGGGCACCATCGCCTGGACGACCGGCTGGAGCTCCGCCGGCTTGCCGAGCAGCGCGGTGAGGTCCTCGTACGAGCGCCTCAGCTCGGCCTCGTCCCTGAGATCGAGCCGTACGCCGCCCAGGTCAGCCCGGTGGCGCAGGTGCGGGGCGGTGGTCTTGAGGGCGACCGGGTAGCCGAGGATCCCGGCGGCGCGGACCGCGGAGTCGGGGCTGGGCGCGGGCAGGGCGGGCAGGACGCGGATCCCGTAGCGCGCGAGCAGCTCGCGGGCGTCCCACTCGGCCAGGGTGAGCACGGCGCCGCTGTCGACGTCGGCCAGCAGCCCGGCCAGCTGGGCGGCGGCTCCGGACTCGTCGATGTCCTCGTACTCGGGGACGTGCCCGGCCTCGGTGCTGGCCCGCCGCCACTGCCCGTACCGGACGGCTTCGGCGAGCGCCTTCACGGCCCGCTCGGCGGCGGGGTAGCTCGGGATCCTGCCGCCGGGACCCGGCTCCGCCCGGACCGGCGCCCCGAAGGGCGACGGGGCGGGGAAGCCGCGCAGCGGGCCGTCCGGGCCGTCGGGCGCCGGGGCGCCGGCGTCCGGGGCGGAGCCCCAGGGGCCCAGCGGAGCGGACAGGGCCTCGGCCAGTTCGCCGAGTTCGACGTGGACGACGGCCACCGGCTTGCCGGGGTGTCCGGCCACCGCGGAGCGCAGCGCCCCGGCCAGGTCGTCCGCCGGATCCTGTTCTTCGTTGACCCACGGGATCGCGGTGACGACGACCGCGTCGTTGTCGTCGGAGGCGAGCGCGGCGGCCAGGGCCGTACGGAAGTCCTCGGGCACGGCAGCGGTGGTCAGGTCGAGGGGCGGCAGCGGCCGCAGGCCCTGGGTCAGGCAGGCGTCGTAGGTGAGGACCCCGAGGGATTCGGAGTTCCCGAGGATCGCGATGCGCGCTCCGGCGGGCAGCGGCTGCGAGGCCAGCAGCAGCCCGACGTCCACCAGCTCCGTCACCGTGTCGACCCGGATCACGCCCGCCTGCCGCAGCAGGGCGGAGACGGTGGCGTCCGGCAGCCGGGTGCCGGGGACCACGTGTCCGGCAGGGGTGTGTCGGCCGCCCTTGGCGACGACCACCGGTTTGACGGCTGCCGTGCGGCGGGCGAGGCGGGTGAACTTGCGCGGGTTGCCCAGGGTTTCCAGGTAGAGCAGGGCGACGTCGGTCGCCTCGTCGTCGTACCAGTACTGGAGGATGTCGTTGCCGGAGACGTCGGCGCGGTTGCCGGCGGAGACGAAGGAGGAGAGCCCCTCACCCCGGCGCAGCAGGGCGGAGAGCAGGGCGATGCCGATCGCCCCGGACTGCGTGAACAGGCCGATGCGGCCCCGCATCGGCATCGGCGCGGGCGTCAGCGAGGCGTTGAGTTCCACCTCCGGCGCGGTGTTGATCACCCCGAAGGCGTTCGGCCCGATCAGGCGCATCCCGTACGAGCGCACCTGCCGGACGAGTTCGCGCTGGCGGGCGAGTCCGGCCGGGCCGCTCTCCCCGTATCCGGCGGAGAGCACGACGAGTCCCTGGACGCCGTGTTCGCCGCAGGCGGCGACGGCCTCGGGGACCCGTTCCGCCGGGACGGCGATCACCGCGAGGTCGACGGGAGCACCGATCGCGTCGACGGTGCGGTAGGCCCGTACGCCCTCGAGCAGATCGCGCGTGACCGCCTCGTTGACGGCGTAGAGGTGGCCGTGGAAGCCGCTGTCGCGCAGCGTGCGCAGGCAGGCGGCGCCGACTCCCGCGCCGGAGCGGCTGACTCCGATCACCGCCACCGAGCCGGGGGCGAGCAGCCGCTGGACCGAGCGGGCCTCGGCGCGCTGTTCGCGGGCGCGCTGCACGGCGAGGGACTCCGCGGTGGGCTCGAGGTCGAGGGTGAGGTGGACGGAGCCGTCCTCGAAGCTGCGCTTCTGCTGGTAACCGACGTCCGTGAACACCTTGATCATTTTGGTGTTGGCGGGCAGCACTTCGGCGGCGAACCGGCGGATGCCCCGCTCCCGGGCCACCGCGCCGATGTGTTCGAGGAGGGCGGAGGCCACCCCGCGGCCCTGGTGGGCGTCCTGGACCAGGAAGGCGACCTCGGCCTCGTCGGCGGGGGCCGAGGCGGGCCGGCCGTCGGGGCCGATGCGGTCGTAGCGGACGGTTCCGATGAACTCCCCGCCGATGGTCGCCGCGAGGCCGACGCGGTCCACGTAGTCGTGGTGCGTGAACCGGTGCACGTCGCGGTCGGAGAGCCGGGGGTACGGGGCGAAGAAGCGGTAGTACTTCGACTCGTCGGAGACCTGCTCGTAGAAGCTGACCAGCCGGCCCGCGTCGGTGGGCGTGATGGGCCTGATCCGGGCGGTGCCGCCGTCGCGCAGGACGACGTCCGCCTCCCAGTGGGCCGGGTACGAGGGGTCCGACTCGGTGGTCATGGGCCTACCTTACGGCCGGAAACCGCCTGGCAGCGTGCGCGCGGCGCATCAGGCACACTGGGGCAAAACGGTGCAAGCTGGGGAAGGTCGAACGGCGGAAGATCCGGGCCGGAGGTCGGTCGGAGCATTCCGGACGTCGTGAGAGACTGGTCTAGACAACCGTAAGAACCTGAAGGGCATCACCATGGCAGAGCGCCGCGTCAACGTCGGCTGGGCCGAGGGCCTGCACGCTCGTCCCGCCTCGATCTTCGTCCGTGCGACGACCGCTTCCGGCGTCCCGGTGACCATCGCCAAGGCCGGTGGCGACCCCGTCAACGCCGCTTCCATGCTGGCGGTTCTGGGCCTGGGCGCCCAGGGCGGCGAGGAGATCGTCCTCGCGTCCGACGCCGACGGCGCCGAGGTGGCGCTGGACCGCCTCGCGAAGCTGGTCGCCGAGGGTCTCGAGGAGCTCCCCGAGACCGTCTGACCCTTCGGGTTCGACACCGCCGTCGACCGCACCGCCGCAGCGACCCACACGGTCCACGCGGTCCACACGCGAAAGCCGCGGCCCCCGCCATCCGGGAGCCGCGGCTTTCGCGTGTACGCAGGGGAATTCCACTCCGCAGGAATTCGGCGCACCGAATTCGCGCCACCGGAATTCCGGCAGCGGCGCACGCAGCGGTGCACGGATATACCCCTTTGTATACGGCGCCTGTTAATGACGGCCGCTCGACATGTTTACGGCAGGTTGCGAAGTCCTCACGGCCGCCGCCCGCACCCGCGGCCGGTGCGCGCCCGCCGCCCGTTCGGCGTGGACGGCCGCCAGCGCCCGCGCCCGCTCCGCGTCCCCCCGCGCCACCGCGTCCACGATCGCCCCGTGCTCGGCCCAGGAGTCCACCGGCCGGGAAGGCGCCTGCACCACGTACATCCACGCCAGCTTGTGCCGCATCTGCGTGAGCAGCGCGATCAGGCCCGGACTCCCGGACGCCTGCGCCAGGGTCTCGTGGAACCAGCCGCCCAGGGAGCGCAGATCCTCTGCCTGGCCCCGCCTGGCCCGCTCCTGGCCCAGTCTGACCAGCCCACGCAGCACCTTGAGGTGGGCCTCGGTGCGCCGCCGGGCCGCCCTCGCGGCGGCCAATGGCTCCAGCAGCATCCGCAGCTCGAGGAGGTCGGCGGCCTCCTGCTCGGTCGGCTCGGCGACGCAGGCACCCGCGTGCCGCCGCGTGGTCACGAACCCCTCGGACTCCAGGGTCCGCAGCGCCTCGCGCACCGGCACCCGCGAGACTCCGTACCGGCGGGCCAGCACCTCCTCGGTCAGCCTGCCGCCCGGTTCGAAGACCCCGGAGACGATGTCGTCGCGGATCGCTGTGCATACCGCATGCGCGGGAATACGCAAGACCGGACCTCCGCTATTTCCGATTTTCCACTGCACGCCAACGGGACGCGCATATCCATGACGTGCATGCGCGTGCCGCGACTCTATTGCAACACACGATAATTTCCGAGAGCAGCCGGAAATGACGAACATGTATCCGGCGCAGCGGCACGAAGGCCCCGGCTCGGGGAGCCGGGGCCTTCGGTGGAGCGGTGGGCTGCGGTCAGAGGCTGACGCCGTGCGAGCGCAGGTACGCGATCGGGTCGATGTCCGAGCCGTAGTCGGCACCGGTGCGGGCCTCGAAGTGCAGGTGCGGGCCGCTGGAGTTGCCCGTCGAGCCCGACAGGCCGATCTGCTGCCCGGGGGTGACCTGCTGGCCGACGGAGACGCTCAGCGAGGACATGTGCCCGTACTGGGTGTACGTACCGTCGTTGTGCTTGATCACGACGTTGTTGCCGTAGGCGCCGCCCCAGCCCGCCTCGACCACGACGCCGACGCCGACCGCGTGGACGGAGGTGCCGGAGGCGGCGTGGAAGTCGATGCCGGTGTGGCTGCCGGAGGACCACATGCCGCCGCCCGCCTTGTACTGCGTGCTGACGTACGAGCTGTCGAGCGGCGAGACGAAGGTGTTGAGGCGCTTGCGCTCCTCCTCGCGGGCGGCGCGCTCGGCGGCCTCGCGCTCGGCCTTCGCCTTGGCCTCGGCGAGGCGCTTGGCCTCGGCGGCCCGCTGCTTCGCGTCGGCCTCGGCCTGCGCCTTGGCGGCGGCGTGCTCGGCGGCACGCTGCTGGGACGCGGCCTGGTCCTCGATGTCACCCGCGAGGTCCTCGGCGACGACGACCGCGCCGAGCGCGTTGTCCGAGGCGGACTGGGTGTTGCCGTTGTCCGCGGCGAAGGCCGGGGCGGCGAGGGAGCCGACGACACCAGTGGTGGCGAGGGCGGCTATGCCGGCGTAACCGGCGGTCTTGCGGCTCAGACGACTGGAACCACGGTGCTTACCGGCGGCACGACTGCCAAACGCCATGAAGGGGCTGATCCTTTCCTTCCCTCTCGCCTACCGGGTTAGCTGACGGGTTCGGAGCAGGAAGGTCTCCTACGGGCCTCCTCTTGCGAGGCGGTCCGATTCACCCCAGGGACTGATGTGGGTCCCCGGCTCCCCAGGCTCGCGCCTGACGGGGACTCGGCGATCGCTGCCCGGTGCCGCGGGTGCGGCGGGTACAACTGACGGACAGCACGGGTGACGCTAGGCGGATCATCAGTCAATCGCCAAACAGACACGCCTTTTTGTTGCGTACGCCACACCACATAAAAGCAGCCTCTCCGCTAAACGGACAAAAAGGGGCCCCGGCGGACAAGCCCGCCGGAGCCCCTCGTGCCACGGCCGGTTGCGGCCGCAGTGCGGTCAGTTGGTGACGACGCTCACGTCGCCGATGCCCAAGGCCCGCACCGGTTCCTCGATCTGCGCCGCGTCGCCCACCAGCACGGTGACCAGCCGGTCCGCGGGGAAGGCCTTCACGACCGCCGAAGTCGCCTCCACGGTCCCGGTTTCGGCGAGCTGCGCGTACAACTGCGCCTGGTAGTCGTCCGGCAGCTCCTGCTCGACCTGGTCGGCCAGGGTGCCCGCGACCGAGGCCGCCGTCTCGAACTTGAGCGGGGCCACGCCCACCAAGTTCTGGACCGCCACGTCCCGTTCGGCGTCGGTCAGACCGCCCTCCGCGAGGGTGCGCAGCACCTTCCAGAGGTCCTCGAGCGCCGGGGCGGTGTTGGGGGTGTCCACCGAGCCGCTGATGGCGAGCATGGAGGCGCCCCTGCCGTCGGCCGTGGAGCGCAGCACCTGGCCGAAGGCGCGCACGCCGTAGGTGTACCCCTTCTCCTCGCGCAGCACCTTGTCCAGGCGGGACGTCAGGGTGCCGCCCAGGCAGTACGTGCCGAGCACCTGGGCCGCCCAGACCCGGTCGTGCCGGTCCGGCCCGATCCGGCCGATCAGCAGCTGCGTCTGGACCGCGCCGGGCCGGTCCACGATGACCACGCGGCCGGTGTCGTCGGCGGTCACCGGCGGAACCGGGAGGGGCTCGGCGGTGTCGCCCGTCCACGTGCCGAGGGTGTCGGCGAGGACCGCGTCCAGATCGATGCCCGTCAGGTCGCCGACGACCACCGCGGTGGCGGTGGCGGGGCGCACGTGGGCCTCGTAGAAGGCGCGTACGGCCGCGGAGTCGATACGGGCGACCGTCTCCTCGGTGCCCTGGCGCGGGCGGGACATGCGCAGGGCGGCGGGAAAGAGCTCCTTGGAGAGCTCCTTGGCGGCGCGGCGCTGCGGGTTGGCCAGCTCGTGCGGGATCTCGTCGAGCCGGTTGCGCACCAGGCGGTCGACCTCCGCGTCGGCGAAGGCCGGCGCGCGCAGCGCCTCGGCGAGCAGGCCGAGCGCCTTGGGCAGCCGGGAGGCCGGGACCTCCAGGGAGACGCGCAGGCCCGGGTGGTCGGCGTGCGCGTCGAGGGTGGCGCCGCAGCGCTCCAGCTCGGCCGCGAACTCCTCGGCGGAGTGCTTGTCGGTGCCCTCGGACAGGGCGCGGGCCATGATGGTCGCCACGCCGTCCAGGCCCTCGGGCTCGGCGTCCAGCGGGGCGGCGAGGTTCACCTCTACCGCGATCACCTGCTGGCCGGGGCGGTGGCAGCGCAGCAGGGTCAGGCCGTTGGGCAGCACCGAGCGGTCGGGGGCCGGGAAGGCCCACGGCTGCGGCTCCCCGGCCTGCGGGCGCGGGTGGAAGGTCATCGTGACGGCTGCGGTGTCGCTCACTGCTCCGCCCCCTCGTTCTCGTCGTTCACAGCGTTCTCGTCGGACTCGTCGGACTCGTCGGACTCGTCGTCGGAGCCGGCCAGCGGCTCGTAGACCAGTACCGCGCGGTTGTCCGGGCGCAGCCGGGCCGCGGCCACGGCCTGGACCTCCTCGGCGGTCACGTCGAGGACGCGCTGGACCGCGGTCAGGGCCAGCTGCGGGTCGCCGAAGAGCACCGCGAACCGGCACAGCTCGTCGGCCCGGCCCGCCACCGTGCTCAGCCGGTCCAGCCACTCGCGCTCGAGCTGCGCCTGGGCGCGCTCCATCTCCTCGGCCGTCGGGCCCTCGGCGGCGAACCGCGCGAGCTCCTCGTCCACGGCCGCCTCGATGTCGGGGACCTCGACCCCGCCGGAGGTCTTGACGTCCAGCCAGCCCAGCGAGGGCGCCCCGGCCAGGCGCAGCATGCCGAACCCGGCCGCGACGGCCGTCTGGTCGCGTCGTACCAGGCGGTTGTGGAGCCGCGAGGACTCGCCGCCGCCCAGGACGGTCAGCGCCACGTCGGCGGCGTCGCACTCGCGGGTGCCGTCGTGCGGGAGCCGGTAGGCGGCCATCAGCGCACGCGCCGGGACCTCCTCGACGACCTCCTCGCGCAGCTCGCGGCCGATGACGTCGGGCAGCGAACCGTCCCGGGGCGGCTGCTTGCCGTCGTGCGCCGGGATGCTGCCGAAGTACTTCTCGACCCACGCGAGCGTGCGCTGCGGGTCGATGTCGCCGACGATCGACAGCACCGCGTTGTTGGGCGCGTAGTACGTACGGAAGAAGGTGCGCGCGTCCTCCAGGGACGCGGCGTCCAGATCGGCCATGGAGCCGATCGGCGTGTGGTGGTACGGGTGGCCCTCGGGGTAGGCCAGGGCCGTCAGCTTCTCGAAGGCCGTGCCGTACGGGACGTTGTCGTACCGCTGGCGGCGCTCGTTCTTGACGACGTCGCGCTGGTTCTCCATGGACTCGTCGTCCAGGGCGGCCAGCAGCGAGCCCATCCGGTCCGCCTCCAGCCACAGCGCGAGCTCCAGCTGGTGGGTCGGCATCGTCTCGAAGTAGTTGGTGCGCTCGAAGCTGGTGGTGCCGTTGAGGGAGCCGCCGGCTCCCTGGACCAGCTCGAAGTGCCCGTTGCCCGGCACGTTCGCCGAGCCCTGGAACATCAGGTGCTCGAAGAGGTGAGCCAGGCCGGTACGCCCCTTGACTTCGTGACGCGAGCCGACGTCGTACCAGAGGCAGACCGCGGCGACCGGGGTCAGGTGGTCCTCGGACAGCACCACGCGCAGGCCGTTGGCCAGCCGGTGCTCGGTCGCTGTCAGGCCGCCGGAGCCGGCCTGGGCTGTGGCCGTGTGACCCATGGGCATGTGGTCCCTTCGATACGCGATGCAGAGATTTCCGTCAGACCTGCCACTGTATGCAAGCGCGTCGGCGACCGGATAAGTTCCCGGGTCACCCCCTGGGGTCGGAGTCAGGGTTGTCGGTGCCTCGGGCCACAATGGTCCGCGTCAGACCCCCAGCAGACCCCCAGCACACCCATTCTTGGTTAAGGAGCCGCGCAGCGATGGCCCGCCGCAGCACGAAGACCCCGCCGCCGGAGGATTTCGAGGAGAAGATCCTCGACATCGACGTCGTCGACGAAATGCAGGGCTCCTTCCTCGAGTACGCGTACTCGGTGATCTACTCCCGTGCCCTGCCCGATGCCCGCGACGGCATGAAGCCGGTGCACCGCCGCATCGTGTACCAGATGAACGAGATGGGTCTGCGCCCCGACCGCGGCTACGTGAAGTGCGCCCGGGTCGTCGGCGAGGTCATGGGCAAGCTCCACCCGCACGGAGACGCGTCGATCTACGACGCCCTCGTGCGCATGGCCCAGCCCTTCTCGATGCGGCTGCCGCTGGTCGACGGCCACGGCAACTTCGGTTCGCTCGGCAACGACGACCCGCCGGCGGCGATGCGCTACACCGAGTGCAAGATGGCCGACGCCACGTCACTGATGACGGAGTCGATCGACGAGGACACCGTCGACTTCACCGCCAACTACGACGGTCAGGAGCGGGAGCCGGTCGCGCTGCCCGCCGCCTACCCGAACCTGCTGGTCAACGGCGCGTCCGGGATCGCGGTCGGCATGGCCACCAACATGCCCCCGCACAACCTCGGCGAGGTCATCGCCGCCGCCCGCCACCTGATCCGCTACCCGCACGCGGACCTGGAGGCGCTGATGCGCTTCGTCCCGGGTCCGGACCTGCCCACGGGCGGCCGGATCGTGGGGCTCTCGGGGATCAAGGACGCCTACGAGAACGGCCGCGGCACCTTCAAGATCCGCGCGACGGTGGCGGTGGAGAACGTGACGGCGCGCCGCAAGGGCCTGGTCGTCACGGAACTGCCCTTCACGGTCGGCCCCGAGAAGGTCATCGCGAAGATCAAGGACCTGGTCGGCTCGAAGAAGCTCCAGGGCATCGCCGACGTCAAGGACCTCACCGACCGCTCGCACGGCCTGCGCCTGGTCATCGAGATCAAGAACGGCTTCCACCCCGAGGCCGTCCTGGAGCAGCTGTACAAGCTGACGCCGATGGAGGAGTCCTTCGGCATCAACAACGTGGCGCTCGTGGACGGGCAGCCGCTGACGCTGGGCCTCAAGGAGCTGCTGGAGGTCTACCTCGACCACCGCTTCGAGGTCGTCCGGCGGCGCAGCGAGTTCCGCCGCGGCAAGCGCCGCGACCGGCTGCACCTCGTCGAGGGCCTGCTGGTGGCGCTGCTCGACATCGACGAGGTCATCCGGCTCATCCGGGACAGCGACAACTCGGCGCAGGCCAAGGAGCGCCTGATCGAGCACTTCTCGCTGAGCGAGATCCAGACCCAGTACATCCTGGACACGCCGCTGCGCCGGCTCACCCGTTTCGACCGGATCGAGCTGGAGTCCGAGCGCGACCGGCTGACGGGCGAGATCGACGAGCTGACCGGGATCCTGGAGTCCGACACCGAGCTGCGCAAGCTGGTCTCCTCGGAACTGGCCGCGGTGGCCAAGAAGTTCGGCACCGAGCGCCGCACGGTCCTGCTGGAGTCGGCGGGCACGGCGGTGTCGGCCGTTCCGCTGGAGGTCGCGGACGACCCCTGCCGCGTACTGCTGTCCTCGACCGGCCTGCTGGCGCGGACCGCGAACGGCGACGCGCTGCCGCAGGAGGAGGGCGGCGCCCGGGCCAAGCACGACCTGATCGTCTCGCAGGTCGCGGCGACCGCCCGCGCCGACGTCGGCGCGGTCACCTCGTACGGGCGCCTGCTGCGCCTGTCGGTGATCGACCTGCCGCAGCTCCCGGACACGCACGCCGCGCCGAACCTGGCGGGCGGCGCCCCGGTCTCCGAGTTCCTCTCCGGACTGGAGGCGGACGAGAAGGTGGTCTGCCTGACCTCGCTGGACGAGTCCTCGCAGGGACTGGCCCTGGGCACCGAACAGGGCGTGGTCAAGCGCGTCGTGCCGGACTACCCGGCCAACAAGGACGAGCTGGAGGTCATCACCCTCAAGGAGGGCGACCGGATCGTGGGCGCGGTCGAGCTGCGCACGGGCGAGGAGGACCTGGTCTTCCTCACCGACGACGCCCAGCTGCTGCGCTATCCGGCCTCGCAGGTGCGCCCCCAGGGCCGCCCGGCGGGCGGTATGGCGGGCATCAAGCTCGCGGCGAACGCCAAGGTGATCCACTTCTCGGCCGTCGACCCGGCCAGGGACGCGATGGTGTTCACGGTCGCGGGCTCGCACGGCACGCTGGACGACTCGGTGCAGTCCGGGAAGCTGACCCCCTTCGACCAGTACCCGCGCAAGGGCCGCGCCACCGGCGGCGTGCGCTGCCAGCGGTTCCTCAAGGGTGAGGACGTGCTGGTGCTGGCCTGGGCGGGCAACGCGCCGGTCCGGGCGGCGTCGGCGAACGGCACTCCGGCCGAGCTGCCGGCCGTGGACCCGCGCCGCGACGGCTCGGGGACCGCGCTGCCCGCGGCCGTGGCGGCGCTCGCCGGGGGCGCACTGTAGGCGGAGGTCGCCCTTGCGCCGGTACGCCCAACGGGGGACGTACCGGCTGAAGGGCGACTAATGTTTTCCCTCTTGGCACTGGTGGGTGGGGCGGGGAGAACAGAGCTGATGAGTCGACGCTCGGGCGGAGTGATCGGGGACTGGGCCGAGGCCCAGCGCCGGATGCAGCAGACGCAGCTGATCCAGCAGCGGCAGGCGGAGCGCAGGCGGCGGGAGCAGCAGGCAGCCGACCGGCAGCACCGCGAGGCCGAGGCCCGGCGGCGTACCGAGCAGATCGAGGCGGAAGTCGCCGCCCTGCAGGGCCTGCTGGCCGCGGGGTGCCGGGCCCCGGCGTTCCGGATGGCCGGGCTGGTCCGGTCCGAGCAGCTCGAAGCCTTCGACCCGGGCACGCTGGCGCACCCCGTGCCGATGCCTGAGCTGCACCAGTTCCAGCAGCAGAGCACGGGCTGGACGCTCGGCTCGAACCGGCGGGCGCAGGCCGAGCGCGAGGCGCACGCCCGGTACACGCAGGCCTGGCAGGCCGCGCACGCCGCCGAGGCCCAGCGCCGACAGCAGCTGGCGGCGTACCGGCAGCAGTACGACCGCTGGGCGGCGCAGCAACTGGCCCAGGTCCGCGCGCACAACGCCGGGCTCACCGCGCTCGCCGGGGCCCTGCGCGCGGGCGACGCCGAGGCCGTGGTGGAGTACTTCTCGGCCGCCCTGTACGCCTCCACGGCGTGGCCCGAGCAGTTGCCCAGGCAGGTGGCGGCGGCGTACGACCCGGGGGCGCGCCAGCTGGTGCTGGACTGGGAGCTGCCGGGGTACGCGGTGGTACCGGAGGCCAAGTCGGTGCGGTACGTGGCGAGCACGGGCCAGGACAAGGAGACGGCCCGCCCGGCGACGCAGCGGCGGGCGCTGTACCGCGACCTGCTGGCGCAGTGCGTGCTGCTGGTGGTGCGCGAGCTCTACGCGGCGGACGAGTTCGGCGTGCTGGACTCGGTGGTCGTCAACGGCTTCGTGGACGCGCACGATCCGGTGACGGGCCGGGAGGCCCAGCTCGTGCTCGCCACGCTGTCGGCGGCCCGGTCCGCCGTCGAGGGGCTGCGGCTGGAGCAGGTCAGCGCGGTGGACTGCCTGGTGGAGGGGTTGCGCGGGCAGTTGTCGGCGCGACCGGACCAGCTGACCGCGGTGCGGCCGGGACGCAGGCCCGACGAGGTCGGCGGAGGGGTCGTCAGCCACGGCGGGCACGAGGGCGGCGACCAGGACGAGCCCGACCTGTTCGAGATGGACCCGATCGCCTTCGAGAACCTGGTGGCGGAGCTCTTCCGGGCGATGGGCATGGAGGCGCTGACGACCCAGCGCTCGGGCGACGGCGGGGTGGACATCGAGGCGAACGACCCGTCCCCGATCACGGGCGGGCGGATCGTGGTGCAGGTCAAGCGCTACCGCAACACCGTGTCGCCCACGGCGGTCCGGGACCTGTACGGCACGGTCCAGGACAAGGGGGCGAACAAGGGGGTGCTGGTCACCACCGCGTCCTTCGGGCCGGGGTCGTACACCTTTGCCAACGGCAAGCCGCTGGAGTTGGTTCCCGGCGCGAAGCTCGTGGAGCTGCTGCACCAGTACGGGCTGCGCGGCCGTCTGGGCGGCGTCCCCGCGGCCGTCCCGCCGCAGCGGACGGCCGGGCCCGCCCCGGTCGCCGACCACAACGTGCTCGGCATGTCCTGGTCGGGCACGGTCGCGCTCGACGTCTGCGCTCTGGTCTGCACGGGCAACCGGGTGCTGAGCGAGGACCACTTCGTCTTCTTCAACAACCCGGGGACGCCGGACGGTTCGGTGCGGACCCACGCGCACACGGCGCCCGACAAGGCCGCCCTCCAGGTCGCCTTCGAGGCCCTGCCACGCGAGGCCGACCGGCTGGTCCTGGTCGCCGCGATCGACCCCGAGGCCGATCCGCACGCCGACCTCGCCGGTTTCACGGACGCCCGGATCCGGCTCCTCGACGCGGCGGGATCGGAGCTCGGGCAGCTGGAGGTCTCCGACGGCCGCCCCGGCGAGACCGCCCTCGTCCTCGGCTCCTTCCGCCACCGGGCCAACGGCGACTGGGACTTCGTGATGGGCGGCAAGGGCTACCGGGGCGGCCTGGAGGACCTGCTGCGCGAATTCGGCGTCGAGGTCGCCTAGTAGGGCTTGGTCAGGTTCGCGGCGTCCGGTGCGGTGCATCGCAAGGCGGAGGGGCTCGCGCGTACTGGACGTACTCGGGAGCCCCGACAACGCAGCGAGGTGCGGTGCCGGGCGGCGCAGGTCAGGGAAGATCCGAAAGAGAGTGCCTGACGGCCTGGGACTCCGCCGTTTCGGCCTCGGGCTGCGCGGGCCGGGCGACGTACCGCAGGACGCCCCACATGCTCTCGGGGGGAAGCTCCTGCGGCGCCTCCTCGCGGCAGGCCTCCAGTTCGCGCAGCAGGCCCGGGCCGTCGGTGCCGGAGCCGATCAGGACCAGCTGCGTCAGCCGACGCTCGCCCCGCCCCCAGGGCTGCGGGGCGAAGCGGAGGAACCGGCCGACCGCGTGGACCTCGTACCTCTCCTCGTGTCCGGGGACGCCGAAGTAGACAAAGCCCTTGATGCGGTAGAGCCCGGCCGGCCGCCGGTCGAGGAAGTCGACGAACCGGCGGGGCGAGAGGGCCTGCTCGGAGCGGAACTCGAGGCTGTCGTACGCCGCATGCGCGTGGGAGCAGTGGTCGTGGTCGCCGGCCTCCGCGAGCAGGTCCTCGAAGGAGAGCTGTCCGCGGGTTTCGGTCCACGGCCGGGGGTCGAAGAGCAGCTCGGGGTCGATCCGCCCGTGGTCGGCGGCGACGACCGGGGTGCCCGGAGCGCACAGGGTGGCCAGGAGTCCCTCGATCCGGGCCCGCTCCGCGGCGTCCACCCGGTCGGTCTTGTTGAGCACGACCAGGTCCGCGGCGGCGAGGTGGCGGTCGGTCTCCGGGTGGCGGGACCGGGTCGCGTCGAACTCCGCCGCGTCCACGACCTCCACCATCCCGCCGTAGCGGACGGCCGGATTCTCGTTGGCCACGAGCATCCGGATCATTTCCTGGGGCTCGGCCAGCCCGCTCGCCTCGATGACGATCACGTCGATGCGGTGCACGGGCGCGGCGAGCTTGTCCAGGTACGCGTCGAGCTCGCTGCCGTCGACGGCGCAGCACAGGCAGCCGCCGCCGAGGGAGACCATCGAGTCGCCGACCTGGCCGGCCACGGACATGGCGTCGATCTCGATCGACCCGAAGTCGTTGACGACGACTCCGATCCGGGTGCCCCCGCGGTGGGCGAGGAGGTGGTTGAGCACGGTGGTCTTGCCGGATCCGAGGAACCCGGCGAGGACGACGACGGGGATGGGCTGCCTGCTGTTCACCCGGTCGATCGTAGCCAGGCCGGTGCGGGGACCGGCTGCGGCGGGGTGGGCCCGGTGTACCGGGCGGCCGGTCGGATGATCTTCGAATCGCCGGCCTGTTCCAGGATGTTCGCGCTCCAGCCCACCACGCGGGCCGCGCAGAAGGTCGGGGTGAACATCTCGCGGGGCAGCCCGCACAGCTCCATGACCACGCCCGCGTAGAACTCCACGTTGGCGTGCAGCTCGCGGCCCGGCTTGAGTTCGGCGAGGATCTGCTCGACCTGGCGCTCGACCTCGACGGCGAACTCCACCAGGGGGCCGCCGAACCCGCTGGCGATCTCCCGCAGCATCCGCGAGCGGGGGTCCTCGGTGCGGTAGACGGGGTGGCCGAAGCCCATGATCCGCTCCCCCGCCAGGACCCGTTCGCGGATCCATGGACCGATCCGGTCCACGGTGCCGATGGCGTCCAGCGTGTCCAGGGCCCGGCTCGGGGCGCCGCCGTGCAGCGGGCCGGACAGGGCCCCGATCGCACCGGTCAGGCAGGCCGCGACGTCGGCGCCGGTGGAGGCGATGACGCGGGCGGTGAAGGTCGAGGCGTTGAAGCCGTGGTCGATGGTGGAGATCAGGTACCGCTCTATCGCGCGGGCCCGGTCCGCCTCGGGCTCCTGCCCGGTCAGCATGTAGAGGTAGTTGGCGGCGTACGGGAGGTCGTCGCGCGGCTCTACCGGCTCCCGCCCCTGCCCCAGCCGGTACAGCGCGGTGAGCAGGGTCGGTACGGCGGCGCAGGCGGCCAGGGCGTCGGCGGCCCGGCGGCCGGGGTCGAGGTCGTAGACGGGACGGAAGCCGGCGGACGCGCCGAGCAGCGAGAGCGCGGTGCGGAGCCCTGCGAGCGGTCCCGAGAGCGCGGAGGCCCGGGCGAGGGCGGGGAGCGCGTCCCTGACCTCGGCGGGCAGCCGGCGCAGCGGGGCGGTTTCGGCGGCGAAGGCGGCGCGCTGGGCTGCGTCCGCGGGCAGCGTGCCGCGGAACATCAGGTGCCATACGTCCTCGAAGCTGCGGCTCTCGGCGAGCTCGACGGCCGAGTACTGGCGGTAGTGGTAGAAGCCCTCACGGCCCCGGACGTCGCCGAGCTCGGTCTCGGTGACCACGACTCCCGCGAGACCGCGGGGCACTGCGGTGGTGGTGTTCATGCATCGACCATCGATGATTGATGGAATCCTTGTCAATATTGATTGAATCAACCTATGTAGGCTGGCGTGCATGAACGAAGAGCGACGGCTCACCACCCGGCAGGCTGCCGAACTGCTCGGCGTGAAGCCCGCGACCGTGTACGCGTACGTGAGCCGGGGCCAGCTCAGCAGCCGGCGCGACCAGGTCGGCCGCGGCAGCACCTTCGACGCGGCGGAGGTGGAGGACCTCGCCCGGCGCAGCCGTCGCGAGGCGGCGGCCCCGCAGGCCGGGGAGCTTGCCGTCCGCACCGCCCTCACGCTGATCGAGTCCGACCGCTACTACTTCCGGGGCGTGGACGCGGTGGCCCTGGCCTCCCGCTACCGCTACGAGGAGGTGGCCGAGTGGCTGTGGACGGGGAGCCTCGTCCACGGGGCGCGGTTCACCGCTCCCCCGGAGCCGCTCGCCGCGGCCCGCCGGGCGGTGGCCGCGCTGCCCGAGCACAGCGGGCCGGTCGACCGGCTGCGCGTGGCGGTCGCCGCCGCCGCGGTGGCGGACCCGCTGCGCTTCGACCTGTCCGAGGAGGCCGTCCTGGGCTCCGCGCGCTGTCTGGTCCCCACGCTGGTCGCCGCCCTGCCGGTGCTGGGCCCGGCCCGGTGGGCCGGGGACGCCCGCATCGCACGGCAGTTGTGGTCGCGGCTCACCGGGCAGGAGCCCGACCCGGACGCGCTGGCCGCCCTGGACCTGGCGCTGGGACTGCTGGTCGACCACGATCTGGCCGCCTCGACCCTGGCGGTACGGGTGGCCGCGTCGGCGCGGGCCCATCCGTACGCGGCGGTGTCGGCCGGGCTCGGCGCGCTGGAGGGGCCGCTGCACGGCGCGGCCGGACGGCTCGCGCACCGGATGCTGGTGGAGGTGCTGGAACGGGGCGGGGCCGCGCCGGTGGTGGCGGAGTACCTGCGGGCCGGGCGCCGGGTGCCGGGGCTCGGACACAGGCTGTACCGGGGGGAGGACCCCCGGGCGCGGGCCCTCTTCGACCGGCTGGAAGGACTGGAGCAGGCGGCGCCCGCGCTCGCCGCGGCGCGCGAGGTGGCCGCGGTGATGGGCCGACAGGACGGGCTGCACGCGAACGTGGACCTGGCACTGGCGGTGCTCACGGTCTCGTGCGGGATGGCGGCGGAGGCCGGGGAGACGGTGTTCGCGGTGGCGCGCACGGCGGGATGGATCGCCCACGCGCTGGAGGAATACCAGGAGCGGCCGCTGCGGATGCGTCCGAGCGGTCAGTACCAGGGGCCGCGCCCACCCCGGCCGATGCCGTGACGGACGCTGCTCCCCGCGGGGTGCGTGCTCGCCGCGTCCCGGCCGGAAGGGGTAGAGCTCCCGCTCGGGGCTGCCGAGCCGGCGGCGAGGGCGGCCCGGATGCATGGTGGAGATTCCGCTTGCGCCGGAGTCGGCCTACCGTTGCTCCTCATGCGGTTCCTCCTCATGAGCGCTCGGCGCCTCGGGCTGCCCAGACGGGCCGTCTCACAGATCCTGCTGACCCAGCTGGCCATCGCCGGCGGGGTCGTCGTGCTGGCCACCGGGCTGTTCCTGGCCCCGCTGAGCGCGCAGCTCGACGACCAGGCCATGCGGCGCGCCCTGGCCATCGCCCAGAGCGCCGCCGCCGACCCCTCCCTGTCCGCCGGCCTCCTGGCTTCGAAGGCATCGGCGGACAGCCCCGTGCAGTCCTCGGCCGAGCGGATCCGCCGGGCCACCGGCGCCGAGTACGTGGTCGTCCTCGACCTGGACGGCATCCGCCGCTCGCACCCCAGCCCCGACCGGATCGGCTCGCCCGTCTCCACCGACCCCGGCGACGCCCTGGCGGGCCGCGAGGTCATGGAGATCGACGAGGGCACCCTCGGCCGATCGGCCCGCGGCAAGGTGCCGCTCCTGGCCGCCGACGGCGAGATCGTCGGCGCCGTCTCGGTCGGCATCGCCTACGACAGCGTCCGGGACCGGCTGATCGGCGCCATCCCCGGCCTGCTGGCCTACGCGGGCGGGGCGCTCGCGGCGGGCGCGCTCGCCGCGTACCTGCTGTCCCGCAGGATCCACCGGCAGACCCGGGACCTCGCCTTCTCCGACATCGCCGGACTGCTCGCCGAGCGCGAGGCGATGCTGCACTCCATCCGCGAAGGCGTGATCGCCCTCGACCGGGAGAGCCGCATCCGGCTGGTCAACGACGAGGCCGCCCGCCTGCTCGGCCTCACCCCGGAGTCGGCCGCTTCCCTCGCCGGACGCCCGCTGGACGACGTCCTGGGCACAGGGCGCACCGCCGATGTCCTGTCGGGCCGCGTCACCGGCCGGGACCTGGTCACCGTCCAGGGCCCGCGCGTCCTGGTCGCCAACCGGATGCCCACCGAGGACGGCGGCGCCGTCGCCACCCTGCGCGACCGCACCGAGCTCGAGCACCTGGGCCGCGAGCTCGATTCGACCCGGGGCCTGATCGACGCCCTGCGCGCCCAGGACCACGAACACGCGAACCGCCTGCACACCCTCCTGGGCCTGCTGGAGCTGGGCCTGCACGAGGAGGCCGCGGAGTTCGTCACCGAGGTCGTCGGGGTCCACCGCACCACCGCCGAACAGGTCACCGAGAAGATCCACGACCCCCTGCTCGCGGCCCTCCTCGTGGGCAAGGCGACCGTCGCGGCGGAGCGCGGCGTCCCCCTGCGGCTCGCCGGAACCAGCTTCCTCCCCGACCGCGTGGTCGACCCGGGAGACCTCGTCACCATCCTCGGCAACCTCGTGGACAACGCCCTGGACGCCGCCTCGGGGTCCGCGGCGCCCCGGGTCGAGGTGGAGCTGAACGCCGAAGGCCGCACGGCCGTGCTGCGGGTGCGCGACAGCGGCCCCGGGGTCCCTGCGGCGAGCCGCGAGGAGATCTTCACGGAGGGCTGGTCGACCAAGCAGCCCAAAGCCCACCGCGAGCGCGGGCTGGGCCTCGCCCTCGTGCGCCGTCTCGCGGAACGGCAGGGCGGCAGCGCCCGGGCCGGGGAGGCAGCGGACGGAGGGGCGGAGTTCTCCGTCGTACTCCCGGAGGCCCTGCGGTGAACGAGACCCCGATCCGCGTATTGGTCGTCGACGACGACATGCGCGTTGCCCGGATCAACGCGGCGTACGTGGCGAAGGTTCCCGGTTTCCAGGTCGTGTCCCGGGCCCATTCCGCGGCCGGGGCCCTCGACTTCCTCACCGCCCACCCCGTCGACCTGATCCTCCTCGACCACTACCTCCCGGACGAGAACGGCCTGGACCTGGTGCGCCGCCTGCGCGAACGAGGCCTGCGCACCGACGTCATCATGGTGACCGCCGCCCGCGACCTGGCCACCGTCCAGGCCGCGATGCGCCTCGGCGCGCTCCAGTACCTGGTCAAACCCTTCACCTTCGCCGGCCTGCGCACGAAGCTGGAGGCGTACGGGACGCTGCGCCGCACCCTGGAGACCGGAGGCGAGGCGGAACAGGCCCAGGTGGACCGGATCTTCGGCGCCCTGGCGACCGCCGGGTCCCCGAACGACCTCCCCAAGGGCCACTCCCCCACCACCGCGGAGGTGGTCCGCCAGGTACTGCTCTGCGCCGAAGGCCCGCTCTCCACCCAGCAGATCGCCGACCGCGCGGGCATCAGCCGCCAGACCGCCCAGCGCTACCTGAAGCTGCTGGACCGCACCGGCCGTGTCACGCTCGCCCTGCGCTACGGCGAGACCGGCCGCCCCGAGCACCGCTACACCTGGCGCCCGTCCGACGCCTGCTGAGCGCGCTCAGACCGCACCGGCGCCGGTCAGCGAACGGACCTCGGTCTGTGCGTGCCGTCGCTCGTCCGCCTCCTCACCCGAGGTGACGGTGCCGAGCCAGCCCGCCAGGAAGCCCAGCGGGATCGAGACGATGCCCGGGTTCTGCAGCGGGAACAGCTGGAAGTCCACGCCCGGGAACAGCGATTCGGGGCTTCCCGAGACCACGGGCGACAAGGCGACCAGCAGGACCGCCGGAACCAGGCCCCCGTAGACCGACCAGACCGCCCCCCGCGTGGTGAAGTCGCGCCAGAACAGGGAGTACAGCAGCACCGGCAGGTTGGCAGAGGCGGCCACCGCGAAGGCCAGGCCGACGAGGAAGGCGACGTTGAGGTCCTGCGCGAGCAGCCCCAGCGCGATCGCCACCGCCCCGATGCCGACGGCCGCGACCCGGGCCACGGCCACCTCGCTGCGCTGCCTGGCGTGCCGCCGCTTGAGGGAGGCGTACAGGTCGTGCGCGACGGAGGCCGAGGAGGCGAGGGTGATCCCGGCGACCACGGCGAGGATCGTGGCGAAGGCGATGGCGGCCACGAAGGCGAACAGCACCGCGCCCCCGGTGGAGCCGGCGCCGCCACCGAGGAAGGCCGCGAGCAGCGGAACGGCCGTGTTCCCGGAGGCGTTGGAGGCACGCACCTGGTCCGGGCCCAACAGGGCGGCCGCCCCGAAGCCGAGCACGATGGTCATCAGGTAGAAGCCGCCGATCAGCGCGATCGCCCACACCACCGACCTGCGGGCGGCCCGCGCGGTGGGCACGGTGTAGAAGCGCGACAGGATGTGCGGCAGCCCGGCGGTGCCCAGCACCAGCGCGAGGCCCAGGCTGATGAAGTCGAAGCGGGCGGTCCAGTCCCCGCCGTACTTCAGGCCGGGGCTCAGGAAGCGCAGCCCCTGCCCGCTGCGGTCGGCGGCGGTGGTGAGCAGCTGGTCGACGTTCCCGTGGAAGCGCAGGAGCACGAGCACCGTCAGGGTGATCGCCCCGCCCATCAGCAGCACGGCCTTCACGATCTGGATCCAGGTCGTGGCCCGCATCCCGCCGAAGGACACGTAGACCACCATCAGGGCGCCCACGCCGATCACGGTGAGCGTCCGGGCCGCGGCGGTCGAACTCCCGAGGAGCAGGCCCACCAGGCTGCCCGCGCCCACCATCTGCGCGACGAGGTACAGCACAGAGACGACCACCGAGGACGTACCCGCCGCGATGCGCACGGGCCGCTCGCTCATCCGGGCGGCGACCACGTCGGCGAGGGTGAAGCGCCCGCAGTTGCGGACGAGTTCGGCGACCAGGAACAGCACCACCAGCCAGGCGACCAGGAACCCGACCGAGTACAGCATCCCGTCGTAGCCGAAGAGGGCGATCAGTCCGGAGATGCCGAGGAAGGAGGCGGCGGACATGTAGTCGCCCGCGATGGCGAAACCGTTCTCCATCGGGGAGAACAGCCGCCCGCCCGCGTAGAACTCCTCCGCCGAGCCGTGCCGGTTGCGGCTGACCCAGGTGGTGATGCCCAGGGTCACCGCGATGAACACGCTGAACAGGATCAGCGCGAGGGTCTGGTGCTCGGTGGTCACCGGCCGGCCCCCTTCGCCCGGTTCCGCTCCTGGCCGCGCTCCTGCTCGAAGACGGTCCAGCGCAGGTCGAGCGCGGCCCGGTCCCGGCGCAGTCGGGCATGACGGGCGTAGGCCCAGGTCAGCAGGAAGGTGCTGAGGAACTGGCCGAGTCCCGCCAGCATGGCCACGTTCACCGCGCCCGCCACGGGCCGGGCCATCAGCCCGGGCGCCGCGGTGGCGGCGACCACGTAGGCGACGTACCAGAGGAAGAAACCGGCGGTCGCGGGGACGACAAACCTGCGGTAGCGGCTGCGGACCTCCTGGAAGGCGGCGCTGCGCTGCACTTCCAGGTAGATGTCGGATGCGCCGTGCGCGGGGTGGCCGCCGGGGGCCGGGTGGGGCGCGGACGCGTCCCCGCCCTCGCCCCAGCCGACGGCCAGCGCGTCGTACCAGGGGTCGTCCAGCCGGATCGTTCCGGCATCACGACCTGCGTGCTTGTCCACCGAACTCTCCTTGTCCGCTGCCGCATGGCCGCGTGCCCACAAGGATGTGCCGGTTGGTCGCTTTCCGGACTGGTGTCCCGTCGCTCTTCACTCCTTCAGGTGATGGAGCGAAGAGCGACGGTGTGCGAGGCGTGCCCGCCCGGTCAGGCGTCGATGCGCGAGCGGTCCAGGGTGGCCGCGGAGCTGGTGATGAACTCCTTGCGCGGGGCCACCTCGTTGCCCATGAGCAGGTCGAAGACCGTTTCGGCGGAGTCGAGGTCGCCGATGTTGATCCGCCGGAGGGTGCGGTGGCGGGGGTCCATGGTGGTCTCCGCCAGCTGGTCCGCGTCCATCTCGCCGAGGCCCTTGTAGCGCTGGATCGAGTCCTTGTACCGGATGTTCTTGCGCTGGTACTCGAGCAGCGTCTGGCGCAGCTCGTTGTCCGAGTACGTGTAGACGTACTTGTCCTGGCCCTTCTTCGGCTGGACCAGCTCGATCCGGTGCAGCGGCGGCACGGCCGCGAAGACCCGGCCCGCTTCGACCATCGGACGCATGTACCGCTGGAAGAGCGTGAGCAGCAGGCAGCGGATGTGCGCGCCGTCCACATCGGCGTCGACGAGAAGGACGATCTTCCCGTACCGGGCGGCGTCGATGTCGAAGGTCCGGCCGGAGCCGGCTCCTATGACCTGGATGATCGCCCCGCACTCGGCGTTCTTGAGCATGTCCGAAACCGAGGACTTCTGGACGTTGAGGATCTTGCCGCGGATCGGCAGGAGCGCCTGGAACTCGGAGTTGCGGGCGAGCTTCGCAGTGCCGAGGGCCGAGTCGCCCTCGACGATGAAGAGCTCGCTGCGGTCCACGTCGTCGCTGCGGCAGTCGGCGAGCTTGGCGGGCAGCGAGGAGGACTCCAGCGCGGTCTTGCGGCGCTGCGCCTCCTTGTGCTGGCGGGCCGCGATCCGGGTCCGGGCCGCCGCGACGATCTTCTCCATCACCGAGCGCGCCTGCTGCTTGTCATCGCGCTTGGTGGAGGTCAGGAAGGCCTTGAGTTCCTTGGCGACCACCGCGGCGACGATGCGGGTGGCCGCCGACGTGCCGAGGACCTCCTTGGTCTGGCCCTCGAACTGCGGCTCGGCGAGGCGGACGGTGACGACGGCCGTCAGGCCCTCCATCGCGTCGTCCTTGACCACGTCGTCCTCGGCGACGCGCAGCAGCTTCGCCGACCGCAGGACCTCGTTGACGGTCTTGGCCACCGAGCGCTCGAAGCCGGCGACGTGGGTGCCGCCCTTGGGGGTGGCGATGATGTTCACGAAGGACTTGACGTTCGTCTCGTACCCGGTGCCCCAGCGCAGCGCGATGTCCACGCCGAGCTCGCGCGTGACCTCGGTGGGCGTCATGTGGCCGCGGTCGTCGAGGACGGGGACGGTCTCCTTGAAGGTGCCCGTGCCGGTCAGGCGCAGCACGTCGCAGACGGCCTTGTCCTGGGCGAGGTACTCGCAGAACTCGCTGATGCCGCCGTCGAAGCGGAAGGTCTCCTCGGTCTTCCCCGCCCCGTCGATGCCCCGCTCGTCGCGGACGACCAGGGTCAGGCCCGGGACGAGGAAGGCGGTCTGGCGGGCGCGCTGGTAGAGCGTCTCCAGATTGAGCCGGGCGTCCTTGAGGAAGATCTGCCGGTCGGCCCAGTAGCGGATCCGGGTGCCGGTCTTGCCCTTGGCGATGCGCTTGACCTTGCGCAGGCCGTTCGCGGGGTCGAAGGGGCTGTCGGGGCCCTGCTCGGTGAACATCCCCGGGACGCCGCGGCGGAAGCTGATCGCGTGCGTGGAGCTGCCCCGGTCCACCTCCACGTCCAGCCGGGCGGAGAGGGCGTTGACCACGGAGGCGCCGACGCCGTGCAGGCCGCCGGAGGCCGCGTACGAGCCGCCGCCGAACTTTCCGCCGGCGTGCAGCTTGGTCATGACGACCTCGACGCCGGACAGACCGGTCTTGGGCTCGACGTCCACGGGGATGCCGCGGCCGTTGTCCCGGACCTCCACGGAGGCGTCCTCGTGGAGGATCACCTCGATGTGGTCGCAGTACCCGCCCAGGGCCTCGTCGACGGAATTGTCGATGATCTCCCAGAGGCAGTGCATGAGGCCCCGGCTGTCGGTCGAGCCGATATACATGCCGGGGCGCTTGCGGACGGCCTCCAGCCCTTCGAGGACGAGCAGGTGCCGCGCGGTGTAGTTGGAACCGTCCCGGTCTGCTCCGGACAGCAGCGCGCTGGAAGGCACGGACGTGTCGGCGGTCACGCAGTTCGCTCCTCGCTGAATTTCTTTTCTGGCCCGCTGGGGCGCAGGGGTGGCTCGGTTGCCGGTCGAAGGGTACCGAGGCCAGGTAGAGCCGATGCAACGCCACCCTCGCGCGTTCCTCAGCCTAGTGCAGATCCGCACGGTTGTTCGATCCCCCGTGGGGGTGAAGGAAACATCACGTTCCCTTCCGCGCATGAACCATTTAGGGTTCGGGCACGTCCTCATGAACAACCTGGCACTCCCGCCGGGGGAGGATGGAACTGCGACAAGCGCACGACTGACAACGCGAAACCGTAAAGCAACGCAATACGGCTCCTTCGCCGCCAACCGGCAACAGCCGGCCAGCTTCGGAAGGAAGTTTCGAGGAAAAGCCGCGAGCGGGAACGTTTTCGGCCTGGTTGGATGTTGACCCTGGTACGACAGCTCGTCGAGCTAGAGAAGAGGCGACGTGACTACTGTTCTGACACCCGCGACCCCGCTGACGGCCGCTGACCGATGCGACCGTTGCGGCGCCCAGGCATATCTGCGCGTCGTCCTGCTGAGCGGCGGTGAACTGCTCTTCTGTGCCCACCACGGGCGCAAGTTCGAGCCGGAACTCAAGAAGATCGCCGCGGAAATACAGGATGAGACCGAGCGGCTCACGTCCGCTCCGGCTGCCCATGCCGAACCCGAGGACCGCTGACACAGCCTGTTCCTCGCATCCGACGAGCCAGGACCGGCCAGGCCGGTCGACGGGCGGCACCCCTGAGACCCAGGGGTGCCGCCCGTCCTCACGTCCGGGACCTCGCCGTCCGGCCCCGCCGGGCCGCTCGCACCGCGGCTGAGGTCCCGTGGCCACGGCTCAGAGGCCCTGCTCCGCGCCCTGCCCCCGTACGGGCCCTGTACCCGGCCCCGGCGCCTTTCCAGGGTCGGAATGGGGGTCCTGGGCCCCTGCGGGCTGCGCGCCGCTCTCCGGGGCCGTCGCGAAGCCGATCAGCGGCGCGATGCGCGTGTACACCCCCGGACTGTCGGCCCTCCCACAGCCGCGCCCCCACGACACCAGGCCGATGAGCCGCCCCTGGGCGACCAGCGGTCCCCCGCTGTCGCCCTGGCAGGCGTCCTTGCCGCCGTCGGCGTCGCCCGCGCACACCATGGACGGGGCGCGGTACTGCCCGTTCGCGTCCCCGGGGTAGGCCCGCTCGCAGGTCGCGTCGGGCAGTACGGTCACCCGCGCCGCACGCAGCCCGTACGCGTAGTCACCGAAGCCGCTGGTGTCCCCCCACCCGTACACGGTCGCCTCGGTACCCGCCGCATAGCCGGAGTGTCCTGCTCCGGCCAGGGGGAGCACGTAGTGCGCCGGCAGGGATTGCGCGAGTTCCAGGACGGCGAGGTCGCCGGCGTTGCTGCCCGGGTCGTAGTCCGGGTTCACCCGCGCACCGCGCACCGCGATCTCCCGGCCGTCGCTCGTCCCCAGCTCCGTGCGCCCCGCGACCACCCGGAGGTCGCCGACCGACTCGACCGGCCCGCCCAGCACGTCGCGGCCCAGGCAGTGGGCGGCCGTCAGCACCTTCGCCGGGGCCACGACGACGCCCCCGCAGAACTGACCGCCCCGCGTACCTCCGAACCGGTCACGGCTGGCGAGGGCCACGACCCAGGGAGTCTCGCCGACCTTCACCGGCTTGCCGCCGATCACCACACTGTCCGCGGCCGCCTGCGGCGCCTGGGCCAGTGGTGCCGCGGCCGCTCCCGCCGCCAGGGTCAGCGCTCCCGCCAGGGCGCGGGCAATGGGACGACGCATGAGGTCTCCTGACTCCGAGTGTGCGTGACTCCACCCAGAGTGGGATGCCCGGTGGCCGTGCGCACCCGCGCGGCCACCGGCGCCGAGCCGGTGGCGCCGCCCGTCGGGACCGGTCAGTCGAGGTAGTCGCGCAGCACCTGGGAGCGCGAGGGGTGGCGCAGCTTCGACATCGTCTTCGACTCGATCTGGCGGATGCGCTCGCGCGTGACGCCGTAGACCTTGCCGATCTCGTCGAGGGTCTTGGGCTGGCCGTCCGTGAGGCCGAAGCGCATCGAGACCACGCCGGCCTCGCGCTCGCTGAGGGTGTCGAGCACCGAGTGCAGCTGCTCCTGCAGGAGCGTGAAGCTCACGGCGTCGGCGGGTACGACGGCCTCGGAGTCTTCGATCAGGTCGCCGAACTCGCTGTCGCCGTCCTCGCCGAGCGGCGTGTGGAGGGAGATCGGCTCGCGGCCGTACTTCTGGACCTCGATGACCTTCTCGGGGGTCATGTCGAGTTCCTTGGCCAGCTCCTCCGGGGTGGGCTCGCGGCCCAGGTCCTGGAGCATCTGGCGCTGCACGCGGGCGAGCTTGTTGATGACCTCCACCATGTGCACCGGGATGCGGATGGTGCGGGCCTGGTCGGCCATGGCGCGCGTGATCGCCTGGCGGATCCACCAGGTCGCGTACGTGGAGAACTTGTAGCCCTTGGTGTAGTCGAACTTCTCGACCGCGCGGATCAGGCCCAGGTTCCCCTCCTGGATCAGGTCCAGGAAGAGCATGCCGCGGCCGGTGTAGCGCTTGGCGAGGGAGACCACGAGGCGGAGGTTGGCCTCCAGCAGGTGGTTCTTGGCGCGGCGGCCGTCCTCCGCGATGATCTCCAGCTCGCGCTTGAGCTTGGGGGCCAGCTTGTCCGAGTTCGCCAGCTTGTCCTCGGCGAACAGTCCGGCCTCGATGCGCTTGGCGAGCTCGACCTCCTGCTCGGCGTTGAGGAGGGGGACCTTGCCGATCTGCTTGAGGTAGTCCTTGACGGGGTCGGCAGTGGCGCCGGCGACGACCACCTGCTGGGCGGGGGCGTCGTCCTCGTCGTCGGAGATGACGAAGCCCTTGTTCTCGCCGCCCTCGTCCTCTTCCTCGGTCTCGGCCTTGGCCGCGTCGGGCCCCTCGTCCGGGGTCTCCTCGTCGCCGGCCTCGTCGGCGTCCTTCTTCGCGGCCGTCTTCTTCGCCGCCGTCTTCTTGGCGGCGGTCTTCTTGGCCGCCGTCTTCTTCGCCGCGGTCTTCTTGGCCGCCGTCTTCTTCGGGGCGGGCTCGGTGCCGGGCTCCTCCGCGAGGGCGTCCGCGGTCTCCGGGTCCATCGTGTCGGCCGCCGGGGCCGCGGCGGCGGTGGCCGCGGGCTGCGCGGCCGCCGTCTTCGCCGCCGCCTTCTTGGCAACGGGCTCGGTGGCCGTCCGCTTGGCCGGGCTCTTCGCTGCGACGCTCTTGCGGGTGGTGCGCTTGGGCGACTCCGCGGCACTGACCATCAGCGTCACACCCTCTTCCTCGAGGATCTGGTTGAGGCTGCGCAGAACATTCTTCCACTGGGTCGCAGGAATCTGGTCAGCCTCGAAGGCCCGACGCACGTCATCGCCGGCGATCTGCCCCTCGGCCTTGCCCCGCTCGATGAGCGCCATCACAGACTCGGACTCGGCGATCTCCGGCGGGAGCGTACGGGATGTGCTGGCCGACACGAACAACCTCTCGGAACGATGGGAACGGCTTCCGACCCCGGCCTGGTGGTGCTGGACCGGAGCCGACGACCACCGACTGGGGATGGGCCGGGGGGCGCGGGCAGGGGCCGGGGAGCTGCACAGCACCCGCAAGGGCTGCTGTATTCCCTCCGTCGGCCATCACCTCTTAAGTCATCGCGTGACCTCGCAGAGCGTTACGCCCAATCTTCGTGGCCCGAGTCACACCCCGTATGCGCCAATGCCGGTCATAGGGTCATACGCACGGTTCCTGCCGGGCCGGGATGCGGCGGCGCACGCCGGTGTCGCCGGACCCGACCGGGCCCGGCGACATGTCGTGCACCCCCGCGCCCCCGCGCGTTCGCCCGTCAGTGCTCGCGCGGGGCGGGTACCACGCGCTCGACCTCCGGATGCACCGTCAGGAGCTGGCGCATGGCGCTTTCGGCGCCCGAGGCGTCGCCGGCGGCGAGGGCCTCGACCATCCGCGCGTGGTGCGCGACGCTGGTCTCACTGGGGCGGTCGCAGGCGGTGACCGGGCTGCCGGAGACCTGGAGCGCGGCGGAGACGATCCCCGAGAGGTGCTCGAGCATGCGGTTGCCCGCGACCTGGATCAGGAGCGCGTGGAACTCGTTGTCGGCGCGGGCGAAGGTGATCGCGTCACCCTGGCCGAGGGCGTGCCCCATGATCTCGACCATGTCGGCGAGGCGCTGCTGGATGTCCGGGCGGCCGTGCCCGGCGGCGAGGCGGGCGGCGAGCGGCTCGATGGTCCAGCGGAGCTCGCCCAGCTCGCGGCGCTGGTCGTCGCGCTGGGGGCCGAAGGCCCGCCACTCGATGATGTCGGGGTCGAGCAGGTTCCAGTCGGCGACCGGGCGGACCCGGGTGCCGACGTTCGGGCGGGCGCTGACGAGGCCCTTGGCCTCCAGGACCCGCAGCGACTCGCGGACGACGGTCCTGGAGACCTCGAAGCGCTGGCCGATCTCCTCGGGCACCAGGGGGCGGTCCGCCCCGAGATCACCGGAAACGATCATCTGGCCGAGCTGCTGGACGAGTTGGCCGTGCAGCCCGCGGCCGCGGCTGCCGGCCGCGCGGCGGCCGACGCGGCTCAACTCGACGTCGGCGCCGTCCCAGTGGGGCGCTGCGACGCGGTCGGATCCGGGGGCCTCCGCGTAGGGGTAGCGGTCGAGTTCGCCCGGGCCGGCGAGGCCGGAGTCGGCGTGGCGGGCGGCGGTCATCATGGTGTGCGCAAGGGTACTCACGAATCCTTTGTCGGCCGTGCCTCCATCACCCTTGAGGTCTTTGGTGAAAAGCACACGAAAGGGTGATCGGTGCCACCTGCGCAATTGACGACTTATCGTAAAGAACCGGGCCTTTTCCGGGGAGTTGCGGTCCGCTTCACGCGAGGTGGACTCCAACGGTCCCGTACGGCCCTTCTGCGCATCGGAACGATCACCAACGGACCCGGCTGCGCAGTCCGGTGAACCCATAGGCGCACAACAGGACCATCAGCGACAACACCAGCGCCGTGCCGACGGGTTGGGCCATCACCCGCAAGGCCCCCATGACCAGTCGGTCCGCTTCCGGCGGCCACTGCACCCAGGTCAGGCTCCGCAGCCGCGGCCCGAGGCCGGTGACCGGGTACGCAGAGGAGCCCTCCAGCACCTTGCGCACCAGCGGCACCACCATCACCGGCACGGCGAGCACCGCGGCCAGGCCCGCGGTGGCGGACCGGAAGACGCCCGAGGCCAGGACGCCGGCCCAGGCGCAGCCGATGAGCAGCCCCGCCCAACTCGCAGCCGGGGAAAGCCACTCCACCGGAGTGCGCAGCGGGCCGCTGTCGAAGACGAGGGCCAGGGCGCCGGCGTCGGCCACCACCACCAAGGCGCCCAGCAGGAGGGCGAGGACGCCGCAGACGCCGAGTTTGGCGGTGAGCAGTCCCATCCGGCGGGGCACGGTGCCGCGATCGGCGGCGAGCGCGGGGTAGCGGTACTCCTCGCCGAAGGCCAGGGCGCCGAGCAGCCCCGCACCGAGGGCCGCGGGCGGCAGCGGGAGGAACTCGGGCCAGGCGGCGAGGAGCCGGTTCTGCGGGGTGTGCCCGGCCCGGGCCAGGACGAGGGCGGTCAGGACGGAGACGACGGTGACGAGTGCGGTGGTGAGGACCGGGGTGGCCGTGCCGAAGACCCGGAGCAGCTCGTAGCGCAGCGGCCGCATGGGGCCGCCGACGCGGCGCACCGCGGAGGCGGGCCGCCCGTACCGGGCGCGCCGGGACCGCCCGCCCCAGCCGGCCGCCCCGTCCTGCGACGCGCCGGGGTCCGTTCCGGGAAGCCCGCCCGCAGGGTCCGCGCGGCTGGCGTCCACGCCGGACGCCGCGTCGGCGCCGGACGCATCGGCGGCGGCCCGGGCGTGCGGGACCGGCGACGCGGGCGCGCCGGTGTCTCCGGTCTCGTCGGCGAGCCGGTGGACCAGCACGCCGTGCTTGAACGCCGCCTCCCCGACCTCAGCGCAGCTGCTGCCGTACACCGACAGGCGGCTGCCGCTCTCTTCCACGATCTCCACCGCGCGCTGGGCGGCCCGGGCCTCCCGGCCCAGTACGTCGGCCAGCCGGGCCGCGTGCGGGGTGCGCACGGCGACCCGCGGCCGCAGCCGGGTCCGGGCGAACTCGACGGCGTCCTGGTCCGCGACGAGCCGGCCCGCCTCGATGCTGACGACCCGGTCTGCGTGGCGGGCGGCCTCCTTGGCGTCGTCGGTGGTGAAGAGCACCGCTCCGCCGAGAGAGGCGTGGCCGCGCAGCAGCCCGTACAGCCAGCCGCTCTCGCGGGGCGAGAGGCCGGCGGCGGGCTCGTCCAGCAGCAGGGTGCAGGGGTCGGCGAGCAGCACCGCAGCCAGCGCGACCCGTCGTTCCATGCCCAGGGAGAGCGAGCCGAGCCGCTGGTCCCGCAGACCGGCGATCCCGACGACCTCGAGCATGGTGTCGGCCCGGGAGGCGGGCACCCCCGCGGCGGCGCAGAGCATCCGCAGCTGGTTGCGTACGGTGCGCGCGGGGTTGCCGGGGACGTCGCCGAGCAGTACGCCGACCTCACGGCCGGGATACGGGATCCGGTGCAGCGGGCGACCGCGGAAGTAGGTGACGCCGCGGCCCGGTGCGAGTTCGAGCATGAGCCGCAGTGCGGTGGTCTTGCCCGATCCCGGGGCGCCGAGCAGGGCGGTCACGCTCCCCGGGCGGACCTCGAAGGTGAGGTCGTCCACGAGGGGCGGGGCGTCGGGACGGGGGGTGCTGGTGAGTCCGATGGCCTGGAGCATCGCTTCTCTCGCGGGGGGTGAGACCGCTTTGCGGCAGCGTGGGTACCGCAAGCAAGATAACGCGATATGTCCGATTTACTACGCAACCGGTCCGGCGGGACGGCGATATTGCCGCCGGATCGGGCAGGAGGCCGGTGCGGGGACCGACGGCCCTGCCCGGGCCCGGCCTCGCAGCGTCAGACCTCGGGACGCAGCATCGGCGGGTTGAGCAGGGTGGCCCCGCCGGCGCGGAACAGCTGGGCGGGCCGCCCGCCCTGACGGGTCGTCGTCCCCCCGGCCGGCACCAGGAACCCGGGGGTCCCGGTGACCTTGCGGTGGAAGTTCCGCGGATCGAGGGCCACGCCCCAGACGGCCTCGTAGACCCGGCGCAGCTCGCCGACGGTGAATTCCGGCGGGCAGAAGGCGGTGGCCAGAGAGGAATACTCGATCTTCGAGCGGGCCCGCTCGACGCCGTCGGCGAGGATCCGGGCGTGGTCGAAGGCGAGTCCGGCGGAGGTCTGCTCCTCGGATGCCAGCAGTTCGTCGACGGGGGCCCAGCGGGCGCTGTTGGCGTCCCCGCCGGCGCGGGGCGCCGGCAGGTCGGGGGCCAGGACGAGGTGCGCCACGCTGACCACGCGCATGCGCGGATCGCGCTTCGGATCACCGTAGGTGGCCAGCTGTTCGAGATGGGCCCCGTTGCCCACACCGGGTACGGCGGGGTCGTGTGCGCACAGGCCGGTCTCCTCGGAGAGCTCGCGGGCCGCGGCGGCCGCGAGGTCCTCGTCCCCGCGCACGAATCCGCCGGGCAGCGCCCAGCGCCCCTGGAACGGCTGCTCACCCCGCCGGACGACCAGCGCACACAGTGCGTGGCGCCGCACGGTGAGCACGACCAGGTCGACGGTGACGGCAAAGGGCGGAAAGGCCGACGGGTCGTAGGGCGACATGCCGCGATCATAGTCGTCTGCCTGACGATAAACAGCGCTTTGGTGACCTTGAAGACGCCGTTCTGCGGGCCGGGGGCGTCCGGCCCCGCCGACAGAACCTCCCTAACCTCCCAGTTGGAGCACATCGGCGGCCTCCTCCACCATGCCGAGGCCGAGCCGGCTGACCCGGACGGCGAAGGGCTCCCCCGATACCCGCAGGCCGGAAAGGCGCAGTGCGCCGAGGGGTGCGCCGGGGAGCGGGACGAGGGCGACCGTGCCCGCGGGGGCGTCGGGACGGATTCCGGCGAGGGCGGTCAGGACGTGGATCCCGGCCGCCGCGGCCACCGCGGCCGGGCGGCAGGCCGCCGGATGCGGGAGCGGGGCACTGCCGGCGACGCGCTGCTCGGCGGCGAACATCTCCGGCAGCCGGTAGCCGAAGCTTTCCGCCGCGTCCAGCAGGCCGCGCAGCAGCCCCGCGGCCTCCTTCTCGAAGCCCGCCTGCGCCAGCCCCGCCACCGCCACCGCGCTCTCGTACGCCCGGACCGCACCGGAGCGGTGGCCGAAGGGGTTGTGTCCGGGCTCCCTGGCGGCCATGCTCCGCAGGCCCCAGCCGCAGTCCATGGCGGGGGCCCCGAGCAGCCGGGCCACCTGCTCGGTGCCGGCCCGGTCCAGGAGCCCCGGTGCGAGCCGTCCGCCACTGAGGAGTCCGGTGTCGAGCAGGTGCGCAGCGGCCCCCGTGAGCCGGGGCAGCGGCCGACCGTCGGGATGCAGGGCCGCCGCGGGCCTGCCCCCGTCAGGCCCGTCGATCCAGAACTCGGCCCGGAACCGCTCCCGCAGCGCGGCCGCCCACTGCCGCCATTCCTCGGCTCCGGGCCGCCCGAGCGCGGCGAGCAGGTCGGCGCCGAGCAGCGCGGCCCGGTGGGCGTGGGCCTGGGTCTCGCAGCGGCGGGGTCCGGGGTGGGGATCGGCCAGGAAACCGTCCTCGCCCAGGGCGCCCCGCATCCATGCGAGGCACCGCTCGGCGGCGGGGAGCAGCCGGGCCACCTCCTCCTCCCCCATCCCCCAGAGCCGGGCCTCGGCGAGCACCGCGGGGAAGGCCAAGGTCGCCTCCGTTCCGGTGCACCCGGGTGGGAGCTGGGGGCCCGCCCCGCGCAGTGGGCCCGGGATCTTGCCCGCGTCGGGGCCGCTCCCGCCGCTCTGGCTCCGGGCCAGGATCCTCAGGGTGGCCTCGGCCAGTCCGGTCCCGAGCGGCAGTGCCATCCGGGCGGCCCAGAGCGATTCCGCCGGGGCCAGTCCCAGCCTCCACGGCACCCCTGCGGCCACGAAGGCGTCGCCCGGCTCTGCGGAGTCCCTCAGCAGCAGCGCCCCCAAGTCCTCCACGCTGGTGCGGAACCAGGCCTCGGCTCTCGGATCGTCCCCTTCGGCCCTGGCGTCGGCGAGCGGATTGGCCACCTGGCAGGCCGGTGCTCGGGTGACCCGGTCCTGCGTGGTCCGCAGCTCGATGGTGCGCGACTCGCCCGGGGCCAGTTCGAACTGCCAGCGCAGCAGCCCGGGGGAGGCCAGTGCGTCGTCCGGCGGAGGCTCGGCGACGGTGACGGCCTGCGCCCCGCCGGTGCTCCACCGCAGGCCCGCCGCGTGCACCGCGGCCGGCAGCTCCGGCACGGCGTGCCCGGCGGCCACGGCGGCCAGCTCTGCCAGATCGGTGCCGAGCAGCACCTCCACCGGCAACCGGACCGGCCGGCTGGCGAAGCTGCGCACGGTGATCCGCTCGGTGCCGTCCGCGTGCCGGACCCGTTCCACTCCGATGTCGGGGTCGGGGCCGGGCTCCGCCCCGGTGCGCACCGTCGCGTGGAAGGCGGCCCGGTCGGCGCCGAGGCTCCGCCCTTTGAGGGCCACCGGCTCCCGCCCCGCGACGCGCAGGACGCACCGGGAGAGCAGCCGGCGCCCGGCGCGGTAGATCCCGTCGATCCCCCGCCCCGTCAGCTGGCCGTGTTCGGGCGAGATGACCAGGCAGGGCGCGGCGACGCAGATGACGGCGCCGTGGACGGGCGGCAGCTCGTGCCTGCGGGCGGCAGGCACTCCGGGTGGTCGGAGGGGTGCGGGGTGAGACATGCGTCGCCTTGTCTGCGCTCCGGTCGGTTCAGCTGGGCGGCGGCGCGGCCGGGCCCCCGCCACCCTCCAGGGGAACGCCCCCACCCCTGCCCGGGTCACGGGCCGCACCCCCGCCCGGGTCACGGGCCGCGCCCCCGCCCGGGTCACGGGCCGCTCCGTCAGCCGCGCGCGGCCGGGACGGGGCCGGCGCCGCACCACGGTGCCCAGGCGGCTGCGCATCCGCCGCACCAAGGAGGTGCACCGGATCCGGCGCGGGCTCACTGTCCGCTCCCCGCGGTGCGGCGGGACGCGCGGCTCGGAGCCGCCTTGCCCCGGCGGCCGGGGGGACGCGTACCGGCCGGGCGGCGTCCCCTTCGGGGCTCGCGCCGTCGCCGCTCCTCCCGCAGGCACTGCCGCAGCCCCTCGGGGTCGATGCCCTCGTTGCAGGCGTGGTGGAGCAGCTGGGCGAAGCGGTAGTCGGCGTCCGCACGCAGGGCCAGACCGAAGGCGATCCGGGCGGTCGGCTCGTCTCCCGTGGACCAGGAGACCCAGCCCGCGAGGGTGAGCGGGGCCGCCGCGTGCTCGCCGTACGCGCCGACGCAGCGCCGGGCGAGGGCCCGCCACAGCCGCAGGGCGGGTCCCGCCTCCTCGTCTTCCATCCACTCGGCGGCGATGTCCCGGATCTCCCGGTCCTGGAGGCCGAGGATCAGCGCGGCCGCCTCGTCGTGGTCGAGCAGGGCGTCGTCCCGGTCGTCGGCGTGGGTTCCCTCGACTGGCGGGGCCAGGGTGATCCGCCGCATCAGCGCCCGGGCCAGTGCGAGGGTCTCGGCGCCCACCTCCTCCCGGGTGGCCCCGTCGAGGATCTTCGGTACGAGGGCGGCGGCAGCCCGGTCCAGGGCGCGCTCCATCTCCATGGCCGCGGCTCCGCCCAGGGGTGTCAGCCGGCCCTCGATCTCCTTGAGCGAGCCCCGGACCTGGAGGCCTGCGAAGGTGGCCGCGGCGGCCATCACCGAGGTGCCGACCGCGGCCAGCGGGCTGCCCTCGGCCGGGCAGCAGCGCTGGTCGGGGCAGACGTAGGACCAGAAGCGGCCCGCGGAGAGGCACAGGGCCTCGAGCACGGGCACGTCCAGCGCGCCGCAGGCCAGCCTGATGCGCTGGGCGAGCGGCCGCAGCCGGGTCATCACCCGCTGGCCGCTCTCCCCGCGGTGGGGTTCCTGGCAGAGGAAGACGACGATGCCGTCGGGCCTGCATCCGCGCCGCTCGCTGCCGCGGATGAGGCAGTCGGCGACCTGCCGCGCGGTGTCCTCCCACTCCGCGGGGGTGGCTGGGATGCCGACGCGGAGCCGGCCGCCGAAGCGGCCGCCCTCTCCGTGCACGGCGACCATGACGAGGGAGTCGGTGGGGTGGAAGCCGAGCATGTAGGGCAGCGCGTCAGCCAGTTCGGCCGGGCTGCGCAGGGTGATCCGGGGGTCGGGGCCTGATCCGGTGGTGCTCGTGGACGGCCGGTCGGACGGGGTGCCTGATGCGTCGTTGTTCGTCATGCCCCGAAGGTCCCGCGCAAGATCCGATCCTGAAAGCCCTGTGGATAACTGATTCAAATTTCAACATCCGCAGGCTCGGGGCAGCATTGGCGCGATGTCCGAGGCATCGGGTTGCATGGGGGCATGAACGCAGACCTGAGGTCCTCGGCCGACTCCGTACTCGCCCGCCTCGTGGGCGACCCCACGGGCACGGCTCGCCTGCGCGAGGACCAGTGGCGTGCGATCGAAGCGCTCGTCGCACACAAGCGCCGGGCGCTGGTCGTGCAGCGCACGGGCTGGGGCAAGTCCGCGGTGTACTTCGTCGCCACCTCGCTGCTCCGGGCGAGCGGCGCCGGACCCACCGTGATCGTCTCCCCGCTCCTCGCGCTGATGCGCAATCAGGTCGAGGCCGCCGCCCGCGCCGGGATCCGCGCCCGCACCATCAACTCCGCCAACCCCGAAGAGTGGGAGGGCATCCAGGCCGAGGTCGCGGCGGGCGAGGTGGACGTCCTGCTGGTGAGCCCGGAGCGGCTCAACAACCCCGACTTCCGCGACCAGGTCCTCCCCAAGCTCTCCGCCGCGACCGGCCTCCTCGTCGTGGACGAGGCCCACTGCATCTCCGACTGGGGGCACGACTTCCGCCCCGACTACCGCAGGCTGCGCACCATGCTGGCCGACCTCCCGCCGGGCGTCCCCGTCCTCGCGACGACCGCCACGGCCAACGCACGCGTGACCGCCGATGTCGCCGAACAGCTCGGCACCGGCGCCGGCACCGACGCGCTCGTGCTGCGCGGCCCGCTGGACCGCGAGAGCCTGAGCCTGGCCGTGCTCACGCTGCCCGACGCGGCGCACCGGCTGGCCTGGCTCGCCGACCACCTCGGCGACCTGCCCGGCTCCGGGATCATCTACACGCTGACGGTCGCGGCGGCCGAGGAGGTCACCGCCTACCTGCGCCACCGCGGGCACACGGTGTCCTCGTACACCGGGAAGACGGAGAACGCCGACCGGCAGCAGGCGGAGGACGACCTCCAGGCCAACCGCGTCAAGGCGCTCGTGGCCACCTCGGCCCTGGGCATGGGCTTCGACAAGCCCGACCTCGGCTTCGTCGTGCACCTGGGTTCGCCCTCCTCCCCCATCGCCTACTACCAGCAGGTCGGCCGCGCCGGCCGCGGCGTGGAGCACGCTGAGGTGCTGCTCCTGCCCGGCAGGGAGGACGAGGCGATCTGGCAGTACTTCGCCTCGGTGGCCTTCCCGCCCGAGGAACAGGTGCGCCGGACCCTGGACGTGCTCGCCCAGGCGGGGCGGCCGATGTCGCTGCCCGCCCTGGAGCCCCTGGTCGACCTGCGCCGCACCCGCCTGGAGACGATGCTCAAGGTCCTGGACGTGGACGGCGCCGTGCACCGGGTCAAGGGCGGCTGGACCTCGACCGGCGAACCGTGGGCGTACGACGCCGAGCGCTACGCGTGGGTGGCCCGCCAACGGGCCGCCGAACAGCAGGCGATGCGCGACTACGCGGCAACCACCGAGTGCCGGATGGAGTTCCTGCGCCGCCAGCTCGACGACGAGCAGGCCGCCCCCTGCGGCCGCTGCGACAACTGCGCAGGCGCCCGGTTCACGGCGGACGTGTCCACCACCGCCCTGGACACCGCCCGCGGTGAACTGGGCCGCCCGGGCGTGGAGCTGGAGCCGCGCAAGATGTGGCCGACCGGGCTCGCCGCGGTCGGCGTCGACCTCAAGGGCCGTATCCCGGCCGGTGAACAGGCCTCCACCGGCAGGGCGCTGGGCCGGCTGTCCGACATCGGCTGGGGCAACCGGCTGCGCCCGATGCTCGCCCCGCAGAGCTCCGACCAGCCGATTCCGGATGACGTCGCACAGGCCGTCGTGGCCGTCCTCGCCGACTGGGCACGCGGCCCCGGCGGTTGGGCCTCGGGCGCCCCCGACGCGCCGGCCAGGCCGGTGGGCGTGGTCGCCCTGCCCTCCAGGAGCCGTCCCCAGCTGGTCGGTTCGCTGGCCGCACGCATCGCGGAGGTCGGGCGGCTGCCGCTGCTCGGGACGATCGCCTACACGGACCAGGTCCCGGAGTACGGACTGCCCTCCTCCAACAGCGCCCAGCGGGTGCGGGGGCTCCACCAGGCGTTGAGCGTGCCCCCGGCCCTCGCCGCGACACTGACCGAGGCAGCGGGACCGGTGCTCCTCGTGGACGACCGCGCGGAGAGCGGGTGGACCCTCGCCGTGGCTGCCCGCCTGCTCCGGCGGGCAGGCGCGAAGGGGGTGTTCCCGCTGGTGTTGGCGCTCCAGCCCTAGCCCCATGCGTCATCTCCGGCCTGACGGGGCAGGGATATGAACGGCATACCGGCGAATTCCGGTCGGCGGCGCCAATTGCTCGTTGCCGCATCCTCGCGGGCCACGCGAGAATTGGAGGGCTCCCGCCCGACTCCTCGGCACCCTCGTGGGTCGTGCTGCGGCGCGCCCACACTCCAGCCGTGCCCGTCCGCGGGCGTGTACCCGAAGGGAGGACCGTGACCTTCGGATTCGCCCCGCCCTCGACCACGTCCCTGACCACGGCCACCGGCGGCGCCAGCCGGCACGGCCGGCTACTGGAACCCGCCGAATGGACGGCGGCGGGCATACCCCTGCTCCGCAATCCGCGCGAGGTCGTCAGCGGGCTGCACTCCCGGCACAGCCCCGAGCCGTCGACCGCGGTCATCGCCGTCCTCGGCCCGGAGGAGCAACTGGTGGCCAGCGCATCCTTCGTGCAGCGGTCGGCCTCGGCCGACGGCTGGGAGTACCGCAACGCCCTGCTGTCCCGGCTGCGCCGGGTCATCCCGCACGACCTGCGGCGCCGGACCCCGGTCCGCACGGCGGTGCTGCTCTACTGCCGCGAGGGCGACGAGCGGTGGACCGAGGAGGACGGGGCCTGGATGTGGGGGCTGCGGGACGCCTGCACCCTGCACGGGCTGCGCTGCGGCGCGTACATCACGCTGACCCGCGGAGGCTGGCAGGTCCTGGGCGAAGGCCGGGGCGGCCGACGGCCCAGCTCGGATTCACGGCCTCAGCGGCTCGGCGACACGGCGGCCGAATTCGCACCGATCGCCCTGCACACCGGCGGCGGCGCGGCCGAGGCACTGCGACGGACCGCCGCCCGCTGACCCGCGTACGGCCGTCGGGCCGAACGGGGGCGCGGGCGTGGGCGGGTGCGTGGCCGGGTGCGTGCGGCGCACCGGCCGCCGGGCCTTAGCGGGGCCGGTCCGAAGCCCGCCCCGCCCCTCGCCCGTGCCGGGATACGGGGCGTCAGACGCCCGCACCCAGCACGGAATTGATCTGCTGCGGGTCACCGCACACGATCAGCAGCGCACCGGCCCGCGCCAGCGCGACCGGCAGGGAGCCCGCGACCGCGTCGACCGCTCCACCATTGACGGCGAAGACGACGACGGGACGGCCGCCGGCGCGCTGGACCTGAGCGGCGTCCGCGTAGAAGACGTCGTCCCCGGCCTCGTGCAGGGCCCAGTAGGCACCCTCGCCGAAGGACAGCTCGTGGGCGGCCCACGGGTGCGGGTCGCCGGTGGTGAGCACCAGGATGTCACCGGGCGCGCGCCCGGTGTCGAGCAGCAGGTCCACGGCCTCTTCGGCGGCGTCGAGCGCACCCTCGGCGGAGGCCGGGATCAGCTGGATCTGGGGCACCGCCGCCGAGACGGACGGCGCCGCGGGGGCGGCGGGCGCCGCGGGAACGGGTCCGGGGGTGGCCTGCGGCGCACGCTGCGCGGGCGGGGCGGGCCTGGGGACACCACCCGCGCGGCCAGCCGCTGCGGGGGAGGGACCGGGGCGTCCGGGCGGCGGGACGGCTGCGGGACGCGGACCAGGTACGGGACGAGGGGTCGGCGCGGTGCGGCTCGCGGCCGGCGAGACGCGGGGACCCTGGGCACTCTCGTGAATCTGAGGCTCCTCGATGGCGTGGTGAGAGGCTGAGGTGATGTCTATCAAACACCGGTACGAAACGTACCGGCCGGTGGCACATGGGTGCGATCAGAAATCGAAGCCGAGTTGGCCTCCGTTTTCCAGCTCCATCGACTCCTCGCTGCGGCGCACCTTCTTGAGGTGGCGCCACTGGGGGAGCGCGTCGAGGTACGACCACGAGAGCCGGTGATGGGGGGTGGGCCCCAGCTCCTCCAGCGCCGCCCGGTGTACGGGCGAGGGGTATCCGGCGTTGGCGGCGAAGGCGAAGTCCTCGAAGCCCCCGCCCTGACCGCCGATTTCGGCCATCATCCGGTCGCGGCGCACCTTGGCTATGACCGAGGCCGCCGCGACGGCGACGCACGACTGGTCGCCCTTGATCACCGTACGGACCTGCCAGGGCGCACCGAGGTAGTCGTGCTTGCCGTCGAGGATCACCGCGTCGGGCTGCACCGGCAGGGCCGCCAGGGCACGCTCCGCCGCGAGCCGCAGGGCGGCGGTCATCCCCAGCTCGTCGATCTCCTCCGGGGAGGCGTCTCCGAGTGCGTAGGCCGTGACCCAGGACTCCAGGACGCCGAGGAGGGCGTCGCGTCGCTTGGGGGTGAGCAGCTTCGAGTCGGTGAGTCCGGCGGGCGGCCGGCGCAGACCGGTGATCGCCGCGCACACGGTGACGGGACCGGCCCAGGCCCCTCGTCCGACTTCGTCGACCCCGGCGATGACCTTGGCGCCGGTGGTTGCACGGAGGGAGCGTTCGACGGTGTGGGTGGGTGCTTCGTACGGCATGGCGCCAGCAAGGTTACGCCGCCCCGCGCCGCCTGCACACCCCGCCCCGGGTCCGGCCCGCGCCCGTCCCCGCGCCCGTCCCCGCGTCCGGCCCGCGTCCGGCCCCGTCCGGGCCACTCCCCCGGGCCCCCGTCCGCCCCGCGCCCGGCCCGTCGTCCGGCCTCACGCCCAGTCCCACGCCCAGCCCACGCCCCGTCCCAGGCCCTTCTCCTGCCCGGCCCCACCTCGCCCGTTTCGCTCCGGTCCGCGGCAGCGCCCCCTCGCGGATCCCTCCCCGCAAAGCCACCCACGCCCTTCGCTTCCGCACACCGATTGCACATTCCCCCGGCCCAGCAGGAAAGCCCCTCCGCCGGCCTCGCCCCACCCCGCCCGATTCCCTCCGCACCGGCTCCCTGATCAGCGACCGAGCCGCCGCGCACACTCCGGACGACAGGACTCCACCCATCACCCGCCGCCCTTCCGGTCGCACTCGCGAAGGAGTGTCCGCGAAACCGGCAGACGCGTCGGCGTCCGGCCTCCCAACACCGCGCCGAGAATCGCCCGTTCGGGTTGGGGGGCGGAGGTCCGCGGGAGGTGTACCCGCCAATTTCCGCCACGGTGAATGCTCGCCTCCACCACGCCCCGGCTCGTACGGTGGTCCGCAAGTGAACGAACGCGTCCACTGTTTCACTTTGGGGGATCCTCAGTGACACGCTCTCAACTCGCCTCACCCCGAATACCGGGCGCGGCCCACCGGGAGGGGCGCCCCGGAATCGCGCTCACCGTGATCGCCGCCTGCCAGCTCATGGTCGTCCTCGACGCGACGATCGTGAACATCGCCCTCCCGCACATCCAGACCGCCCTCGACTTCAGCACCACCGATCTGTCCTGGGTGCTGAGCGCCTACACCCTCACCTTCGGCGGCCTGCTCCTGCTCGGCGGCCGAGCGGGCGACATCCTGGGCCGGCGCCGGGTGTTCATGACCGGCATCCTGCTCTTCACCCTGGCCTCGCTCCTCGGCGGCTTCGCCCAGGAACCCTGGCAGCTGCTCGCCGCCCGCGCCCTGCAGGGCGTCGGCGGGGCCATCGCCTCCCCGACCTCGCTCGCGCTGATCACCACGACGTTCGCCGAAGGCCCCGAGCGGAACCGGGCCTTCGGTGTGTTCGCCGCCGTCTCCGCGGGCGGCGGCGCCATCGGCCTGCTGGCCGGCGGCATGCTGACCGAGTGGCTCGACTGGCGCTGGGTCCTGTTCGTCAACGTGCCGATCGGCGTGCTGATCGCCGTCCTCACCCCGCTCTACATCACGGAGTCCGAGCGCCACCCCGGCCGTTTCGACGTCGCGGGCGCTCTGACCTCCACCGGCGGCATGGCCTCGCTGGTCTACGGGTTCATCCGCGCCTCGGAGGACGGGTGGCGCGATTCGCTCACCCTCGGCTCGTTCGCGGCGGCCGTCGTCCTGCTCGCGCTCTTCGTCGCCGTCGAGTCCCGGGCTCGGGAGCCGATCATTCCGCTCCGCATGTTCGCAGACCGCAACCGCGCAGGCACCTACCTGATCATGCTCGGTCTGGCCGCGGCGATGTTCGGCATGTTCTTCTTCATCGTCCAGTTCGTGCAGAACGTCCTGGGCTTCGGCCCGATCCAGTCCGGGCTCGGCTTCCTGCCCGTGACCGTCGCCATCGTCACGGCCGCCGGCCTCTCGCAGCGCTTCCTGCCCCGCTTCGGCCCCAAGCCGTTCATGGTGTCCGGATCCGCCCTCGTCGGTGTGGGCCTCGGCTGGCTGATGCTCATCCGCACCGACTCCTCGTACGCGGCGGGGGTGCTCGGGCCGATGCTGCTGTTCGGCTTCGGCATGGGCCTCAACTTCGTGACCCTCACCCTCACCGCCGTCTCCGGGGTGGCACCCAGGGAAGCCGGCGCGGCCTCCGGCCTGCTCAACGCCAGCCAGCAGGTGGGCGGTTCGCTGGGCCTGTCCATCCTGGTCACCGTCTTCGGCACGGCCGCCCGCACCGAGGGCGAACAGCAGGTTCCGGCCTTCATGGCGCAGGCGGACCCGGGCAGCGTGGCCGCCTTCCAGCAGACCGGGCAGCTGCCCGACCCCTGGGGGGACCTCGTGCTCACGCAGGGCATCTCCACCGCCTTCGGCGCCGCCGTGGCGATGGCGGGGGTCGCCCTGGCAACCGCGGTGCTGGTGATCCGGGTACGCAAGAGCGACCTGGAGGCCCTCAACGGAGTCGCCGCGAAGGGCGGACCGCCCGCCTGAGCAGTCCGGACACCGGGTCGTACGCACGAGCACGGGTCGAGCCGGACGCACGGGCCGGTGAACCGGGCCGTACGAGGGCCCGGGCGCGGGATCGTCCCCGCGCCCGGGCCCTCGTACGCACGGGGAAGACGGCCCCGTACGCCAGCACTCGCCTCCTTACTCGCCTAGTACTCGCTGCGGCCGGCGAAGGCGCCCAGGCGCGAGCAGACCTCGTACGTGGCCGTCACCGGTCGCTCGCGCAGGATCTGCCGCGCCCGGTGCTCACCCAGGCTCATGGCGTACCAGGGGACGTCCCCGGCCTCGGCGATCTCCTGGCTGATCCCGTGCAGGGCGCAGGACCGACGGGGCTCGGGCAGCCGGTCGAGGGCCGGTACGGCATCCGCCGACAGGCTCTGGAAGTAGGCCAGGTCGATCTTGCCGTCCGCCTGGAAGCGGGCCACGTTGCGCTCGGCGACCATCCCGTCCGGGGACAGCAGCCCGAAGGCCAGGACCGCCGCCGCGGCGCTCCCGGCGACCGCGCGCGGCAGCCAGCGGGCGCCGAACACCCCCGCCGCCATGATCAGTACGAGGACCAGGCCCAGCCACATCTCCATCGCGGTCACCGACACCCGCAGGATGGTCAGCCCGTACGCGTCCACGTACAGGTCCATGCGGCGCAGCGCGGAGGCCACGACGACCAGCGTCAGCGCGCACAGCACCCCGAGGACGACGCGGACGAAGCGGCGGTCGGCGGCGCCGGAGCGCGGGGCCCAGCGCAGGGCCAGCGCGATCACGACGAGGGTGAACAGGGTGGCCCAGAGCAGCTGCCAGAAGCCCTGGCGCGCGTATTCGGCATAGGTGAGGCCGGTGCTCTCGAGGACCTTGTCGTAGCCGCCGAACAGGACGGCCAGCTGTACCGCGTTGAAGCCGGCGAAGAGCAGGTTGAGCACGACGAGCGGAAGGGCCCATTCGACGCGGGACCTCGGCTTGCCGGGAGCCACCTTGATCCGGTCCCAGCGCAGCGGAGCGGCGGCGGCGCGGGCGGCGGCCAGGGCGAGGAAGGCCCCGAAGAGGAAGAGGACGATCCGCAGGGGGCCGTCCTCGATGGAGATGTCGGGCGTCAGCTCGCCCAGCAGATCGGCGAAGGCCGCGTCGGCGGAGGCGAACAGCGTGCCGAAGAGCAGCAGGAGGACCCCCGCCACGAGGACGGCCTTGGCCACGGGCATCCAGCGGTCCTTGCTGCCTCCGCCGCGCGAGCGCAGGCCCGCCCAGGCCCAGCCGAGCCCGGACACGGCGGCCTCGAAGATCCCGAGCGGGCTGAGCAGGACCCCGGGCCAGGTCCGGCTGCCGTGCAGGGCCAGCGCTCCGAGCAGGAGGGCGGAGAGGATCGCGAGGGTGGCCGGCCATGCCGAGTCACGCAGGGCGGGTACGGCGAGGAGGGCGAGGCAGCCGATCGCCCAGACCAGGGTCCAGGGGCGGGCGGTACGGCGGGCCGCACGGGCGGCGGCGTAGGCGGCGACCACGGCGGGTACGACGGCCAGCAGCAGGCCCGGTCCGATGCCGTCGCCGAGGAGCAGGGCGGTGCACAGGCCGGTGATCACCGTCGCGGCGAGGGTGACCGTCCCGATCGGGGCGGCTTGGGCGGGCCGCACCGCCAGCACCCACGCGGGCGGCGCGGAGGCCGCGGCCCGGGCCGCGGTCGTCCGCTGCCAGGCCTGCTGTCGCTGCCAGGCATGCCAGGCGGCTGCGTCGGCAGGAACTCCGCTGCCCGTCGGCGTTGCGGCCGCGGGGGGTGGTCCCTGTTCGGCGGCCGGCTTTTCGGGCACGGCGCCCTCGGTCCGGTCCTCGGCCTCGTCCGCACCGCCGGTGTTCTCTGACATCGGGTCCCCTCCCCTGTCGGCCGCCCCGGGTTCCGGGTGGGGCGGCGGAGCGGACAGCGTAGACCGGTGTCAGGCAGTTTTGAACAGGCTCAAAAGACTCCTGTGGCAGGACCGTGACAATGGGAACGGGGCCTTCGCCCCGTTCCGGGACGCCGCGGCCGGGTCCTGTTAGCGCGCCGCCGTCTCCGGCAGCCAGGCCGGCAGGGCTTCGGTACGCGCCAGCCACGCGGCCGGCAGCACCTCGTCGCCGCGCGCGCCCAGCACTCCGCCGACGATCGCGCAGGTCGTGTCGACATCGCCGCCCACCTGCGCGGTGGTCCAGAACGCCCGCTCGTAGTCGTCCAGCGACCGGGCCGCCGACCACAGGGCGAAGGGCACGGTGTCATGGGCACTCGTGCGCCGCCCGCATCCCAGGACCGCCGCGACCGTGGTCGCGTCGCCGTAGTCCAGCATGTCCCGTGCCCGGCGGATCCCGGCGCCCACGGCACTGCGCGGCACCAGGGCGATCACTCCGTCCAGCAGGTCGGCAGCCTTCGGCGGGCCGGCCGGGGCCGCCGCGAGCGCGGCCGCCGCGGCGACGGCCATGGCCCCGCAGACGGCCTCGCGGTGCTGGTGGGTGGTGTAGGCGGAGATCTCCGCCTGGTGCGTGGCCTGCTCGGGGTCGTCCGCGTACCAGGCGCCCAGGGGCGCGATCCGCATGGCGGCGCCATTGCCCCAGGAGCCCTGGCCGTTGAACAGTTCGGCGGCCAGGGTGCGCCAGTCCTGGCCCTCCCGGACCAGGCGCAGCATCCGGTTCACGGCGGGCCCGTAGCCCCGGTCGAAGTCGTGGTGGTGGGCGAAGGAGCTCGCCAGCGCGTCCTGGTCGATGCGTCCGTGCTCGGCGAGCACGGCCACGACGGAGCAGGCCATCTCGGTGTCGTCGGTCCACTGCCACGTCTCGGTGCCGACGGGCAGTTCACGCCGCTTGAGCAGCGGGTAGTTGACGGGGACGAAGTACTGGGAGCCCAGGGCGTCCCCCAGGGCCAGCCCGCGGAGGCTGGACAGGGCGCGTGCGTAGCGCCGTTCGGTAGTGGAGTCAGGGGTCATCGCGGGCCACTCTAGCCGTCCAGGTCGTAGGGCTCGGGTGTGGTCCACCGCTCAAACGGGCGGTCCAGCCGGTACCGGCCGTCCGGGCCCAGCACGAGCGTCCGGAATTCGCCGTTTCCCGGATTGGACAGGGCCTCGAACTCGGCGACCGACCAGTGGAACCATCGCATGCAGAACAGCCGCATGGTCAGCCCGTGCGTCACCAGCAGTACGTTCTGCGGATGGTCCGGAGCCTCGAAACTGCGGTAGAGGCTTTCCAGGAACGCCCCGACCCGGTCGTACACGTCGGCGCCCGACTCGCCCTGCGCGAAGCGGTAGAAGAAGTGCCCGTAGGCGTCGCGGTACGCCTTCTGGAGCCGTACGTCGTCCCGGTCCTGCCAGTTTCCCCAGTCCTGCTCGCGCAGTCTCGGCTCCTCGCGCATCCGGACCCGCGCCGGGTCCAGCCGCAGTTCCCGGAAGGTCTGCAGGGTGCGGCGGTAGGGGGAGACGTACGCGCTGATCGTCTCGTTGCCGAAGAGCTCGCGCAGCCGTACGCCGACCGCCGCGGCCTGCTCGCGCCCGGTCGCGGTCAGCCGCAGGGCGTGGTCGGGCTCGCGTTCGTACACCGAGTCGTCGGCATTCCCCTCGGATTCCCCGTGCCGGACGAGGACGATGCGCCGTGGTCGAACCATCCCACGACCCTATTCGGCCATCGCCGGGCCGACCGGCCGGGCACGCCGGTCGGCCGGCCGGATCGTCGTACGTTCCTACCGGCTCAGACGGTCCACGAGGGTTCGAGGTCGACGACGTCGCCGGTCAGGGCCTCGACGTCGGCCTGGATCTGAGCGCGCAGGGAGAGCCGCTCGACCCGCTCCTGGCGGTACTTGCCGTGCTCGGCGGCCGCGTGCCACATCGACAGCACCAGGAACTCCCGGCCCGGGGCCTCGCCGAAGAGGCCCCGGATCATGCCGGGAGAACCCGCCATGGCCGGGTTCCACACCTTCTCCTGCATGAGGGCGAAGTGGTCGACCCGGCCCTCACGGACCCGGGTGTGCGCGACCCGGACCACGTCGGCATCCGTGAAGCGCGGCTCGAAGCCGGTCTTCACGTCGAAGCGGTGGTCGAAGAGGGTGACGCGCAGATCGGTGTACGTACCGTTCTGCGCGGCGGCCAGCCGGTCGTGGCTGCGGGCCATGAAGGAGTCGTAGAAGGAGCGGCTCTCCCAGAACGCGAAGACATGCGCGACCCCCTGCCGGCCCCGGCTCCAGCCGCCGCCCTGCCCCCGGAATCCCGGCTCGCCCGGCAGCCCCGCCCATTTTCGCTGCCCCCGCTCGAACCCGCGTCGGTCCGTCACCGTGCAGCGAATCCACTTGACCAGCACGGCGCCATCGTACGGTCCCGGCGCGGCCCGGGTCAGTCCCCGGCGCGGTGGATCCGTACCAGTTCGGCCGCATCCCGCTCGGGCAGCCGAAGGCCGAACTCCCGGTCGAGCACGCCGAGCAGATCGGCCCCGACAGATTCCCGCTCCTCCCGCCCGTCGGGGTGGAGACGGAGGAGCTCCCGCCCGACCAGCGCTCGGCGGACGTCATCGCCCGGGTGCTGGACGATGACCCGCCCGATGAAAGCGGAGCGGGGGTGGGTGGAGCTGTAGTGGTTGAGCAGGACGTAGTCGACGGGGTGGTACCGCTGCGGGGAGAACGCGTACAGGTCGCGCCAGGTTCCCCCGCGCCGGAAGCACAGGACGAGAACGCCGTCCGTCTCCTCCCGGACGCGGTACGTCCACTCCCCCTGGCGCACCTCGGCCCCCGGATCCCCCAGCGGAACGGGCTCGAGGGGGCCCTGGTAGCCGAAACCGGCGTCGCACAGCCAGGGTTGTCCGTCGACGGTGACGACCAGGACGGCATGCGTCACCGGGGTCAGGGCATCACCGCGGGTGCGGTTGCGGGCGCCCCGCCCCGAGACCTCGAAGCCGATCCGCTCCAGGGCAGCGGCCAGCAGCGAGTTCTGCTCGTAGCAGTAGCCGCCCCGGCGGGCGTGCACGAGCTTGTCCTCGACCGCCTTGACGTCCAACCCGACGGGGCGGCCGAACAGGACGTCCAGGCTCTCGAAGGTGATGGCGCCGGTGTGGGCCCGGTGCACTGCGTACAACGTCCCGAGGTCCGGCCGCAGTTCCCGGCCCCCGCCCCCCATCCCGATCCGTGCCAGATACGCGTCCAGGTCCAGCTCGTCACCGCTCCACATGGCTCCCCCGTCTCCCCACGTCCCAGCGCGCCGACCGCGCCGCCCACACCATGATCGCGCGGTCCCGGGAACGCCGAAGGCGGGCAGGTCCCCGGGGGACCTGCCCGCCTCAGCGGATCACGACATCAGCGGACGTCAGCTGCAGCCGCTGGTGGAGCCGCAGCCCTCGCAGATGTAGCAGGAGCCGGCGCGCTGCATCTTCGTCCCGCAGGAGAAGCACAGGGGGGCGTCGGCGGAGACGCCGAGCTGCATCTCGACCAGTTCGGCGCTGCTGTGCGCCGTCTTGGGAGCCGGGACGGGCACGGCGGGCTCGACCGGCTTCGGGGCCGACGGCACCGCGGCGAGCGGGGCCGACTGCGCCAGGGACTCGGTGTCCAGCTCCTCCTCGAGGGGCTCGTAGGAGCCGGTCTCCAGGTGGCGCTGGCGCTCCTCGGCGGTGTGGATGCCGAGGGCCGAGCGGGTCTCGAAGGGCAGGAAGTCCAGCGCCAGGCGGCGGAAGATGTAGTCGACGATCGACTGCGCCATCCGCACGTCCGGGTCGTCCGTCATACCGGCCGGCTCGAAGCGCATGTTCGTGAACTTCGAGACGTAGGTCTCCAGCGGCACGCCGTACTGGAGGCCGACCGAGACGGCGATCGAGAAGGCGTCCATCATGCCCGCGAGGGTCGAGCCCTGCTTGGACATCTTCAGGAAGACCTCGCCCAGGCCGTCGTCCGGGTAGGAGTTCGCGGTCATGTAGCCCTCGGCGCCACCGACCGTGAAGGAGGTGGTGATGCCCGGGCGGCCCTTGGGGAGGCGCTTGCGGACGGGGCGGTACTCGATGACCTTCTCGACGGCGGCGCGGATGGTCTCCTCCGTCTTGGTGGTGACCTCCTCCTTCTCCTCCTCCTTCTTCTTGGCGGAGAGGGGCTGGCCGACCTTGCAGTTGTCGCGGTAGATCGCGAGCGCCTTGACGCCCATCTTCCACGCCTCGAAGTAGATCTCCTCGATCTCCTCGACGGTCGCCGTCTCCGGCATGTTGACCGTCTTCGAGATCGCGCCGGAGATCCAGGGCTGGATCGCGGCCATCATGCGGACGTGGCCCATCGGGGAGATGGAACGCTCGCCCATGGCGCAGTCGAAGACCTCGTAGTGCTCGGCCTTCAGGCCCGGCGCGTCGACGACGTTGCCGTGCTCGGCGATGTGGGCGACGATCGCCTCGATCTGCTCTTCCTGGTACCCCATGCGGCGCAGGGCCTGCGGGACGGTGCCGTTGACGATCTGCATCGAGCCGCCGCCGACGAGCTTCTTGAACTTGACCAGGGCCAGGTCCGGCTCGACACCGGTGGTGTCGCAGGACATCGCCAGACCGATGGTGCCGGTCGGCGCCAGGACGGAGGCCTGGGAGTTGCGGAAGCCGTTCTTCTCGCCGAGGCGCAGGACGTCCTGCCAGGCCTCGGTGGCCGCGGCCCAGATCGCGTTGTCCAGGTCCTCGGTGCGCGGCGCGACGGCGTTGGCGTCGGCGTGCTGCTTCATGACGCGCTTGTGCGACTCGGCGTTGCGGGCGTAGCCGTCGTACGGGCCGACGATGGCGGCCAGCTCGGCGGAGCGCTTGTAGGCGGTACCGGTCATCAGCGAGGTGATCGACGCGGCGAGGGTGCGGCCGCCGTCCGAGTCGTACGCGTGGCCGGTGGCCATCAGCAGGGCTCCGAGGTTGGCGTAGCCGATGCCCAGCTGGCGGAAGGCGCGGGTGTTCTCGCCGATCTTCTGCGTCGGGAAGTCCGCGAAGCAGATGGAGATGTCCATCGCGGTGATGACGAGCTCGACGACCTTGGCGAAGCGCTCGGCGTCGAAGGACTGGTTGCCCTTGCCGTCGTCGTTCAGGAACTTCATCAGGTTGAGCGAGGCGAGGTTGCAGGACGTGTTGTCCAGGTGCATGTACTCGCTGCAGGGGTTGGACGCGGTGATGCGGCCGGACTCGGGGCAGGTGTGCCAGTTGTTGATCACACCGTCGTACTGGATGCCCGGGTCGGCGCAGGCCCACGCGGCCTCGGCGAGCTTGCGGAAGAGCGCCTTGGCGTCGACCTCCTCGATGACCTCGCCGGTCATGCGGGCGCGCAGGCCGAACTTGGTGCCGTTCTCGACGGCCGTCATGAACTCGTCGTTCACACGGACGGAGTTGTTGGCGTTCTGGTACTGGACGGACGTGATGTCGTCGCCGCCCAGGTCCATGTCGAAGCCCGCGTCGCGCAGGGCGCGGATCTTCTCCTCTTCCTTCACCTTGGTCTCGATGAAGGCCTCGACGTCGGGGTGGTCCACGTCCAGGACGACCATCTTGGCCGCGCGGCGGGTGGCACCGCCCGACTTGATCGTTCCTGCGGACGCGTCGGCGCCGCGCATGAAGGAGACCGGGCCGGAGGCGTTGCCGCCGGAGGAGAGGAGCTCCTTGGAGGAGCGGATGCGGGAGAGGTTCAGGCCGGCGCCGGAGCCGCCCTTGAAGATCATGCCCTCTTCCTTGTACCAGTCGAGGATCGACTCCATGGAGTCGTCGACGGCCAGGATGAAGCAGGCGGAGACCTGCTGCGGCTGGGGCGTGCCGACGTTGAACCACACCGGGGAGTTGAAGCTGAAGATCTGGTGCAGGAGCGCGTAGGTCAGCTCGTGCTCGAAGATCTCCGCGTCCGCGGGCGAGGCGAAGTAGTCGTTGTCCTCGCCGGCCTTCGTGTACGTCTTCACGATCCGGTCGATCAGCTGCTTCAGACCGGTCTCGCGCTGCGGGGTGCCGACCGCGCCGCGGAAGTACTTGCTGGTGACGATGTTGACCGCGTTCACCGACCAGAAGTCGGGGAACTCGACGCCACGCTGCTCGAAGTTGACCGAGCCGTCGCGCCAGTTGGTCATGACGACGTCACGGCGCTCCCAGCTCACCTCGTCGTAAGGGTGCACGCCGGGGGTGGTGTGGATGCGCTCGATACGCAGGCCGCCCTTGGCTGCCTTGGTCCCCTTGGCGCGGGAACCACGTGCCGAGCTGCTCGCCGTCTCTGTCATGCCGCCTCCCAATGCGGGCAAAACGCCCTAAAGTGCCAGCGCTATTCCGCGGCACGGTGCTGTGTATCTGTATCTGCGTCTCTTCGCGCGGCTGACCGGCCACACCTCGGTGCGCGAGCACCGGGGCGAGGGCCGTCCGGTCAGTCGGCGGCGGAGGCGGGCACGGGGACCGAACCGGTCCCACCGGGCCCGCACTCTTCGGGGTGAGGCCGCCGCTCGCGCAGTTCCGCGATGGCGGTCTCGAAGTCTTCGAGGGTGTCGAACGCTTTGTAGACGGACGCGAACCGCAGGTACGCGACCAGGTCGAGCTCCTGCAACGGGCCGAGTATGGCCAGACCCACGTCGTGGGTGGTCAGCTCGGCGCTCCCGGTGGCGCGCACCGCCTCCTCGACCCGCTGGCCGAGCTTGGCGAGGGCGTCCTCGGTGACCGGCCGCCCCTGGCACGCCTTGCGCACGCCGGAGATGACCTTGGTACGGCTGAAGGGTTCGGTCACCCCGCTGCGCTTGATCACCATCAGCGAGGCCGTCTCCACCGTCGTGAAGCGACGGGAGCAGTCGGGGCACTGACGGCGCCGGCGGATCGACGTGCCGTCGTCCGTGGTGCGGCTGTCGACGACGCGGCTGTCGGGGTGCCTGCAGAAGGGGCAGTGCATGGTTCCCTCACCCTCCCTCTTGGCACGACTGAATCACCTCACGAGACCCCGGAACGGCAGAGACGAGCTCTGCCGGGGGCTGGTGAAGCAGCCACCAGCATATGCGATGTCGGGACCCCCGGCGGACCCGAGGACCACAACTTCTGGGCAGCTGGGCACATCCAACCACTAGATCTTGGGTTGCGGTGGATTTACCCGGCTCCGCGTGTCGCAGCGTCCGATACCCGGATACGAGGCCGCGCGGTGCCACACTGGGGCCGGACCCGGAGGGTCGCGACCCGACCGGGAAGGGTACCGTAAGCAGCGGATGCCGAGCCGAACCCGCGTTCGGCGAACCGATCGCCCATACACCCCTCGTTTTACCCACGAGGGACGATCCGCGATTTTTCACTCGAACGTGTGTTTGGCGCAACCTTTCGAAAGCAACTACCGTTGTCCAGCTAGGGAGAACATTTCGAGAGGGGCCGACGTGACCACCACCGCAGACAGTGCCGCCATCACTGCCCAGAACCGCTCCCAGAGCCGACTTGAGCCGGTGCATGCCATGAACGACGCAAACCTGAACCCGGAGGCGGAGCCCGTACGCCCCGCACGCTCGCTGCCAGGTCGACCTCCAGGCATCCGCGCCGACAGCTCCGGGCTCACGGACCGGCAGCGGAGGGTCATCGAGGTCATTCGCGACTCCGTGCAGCGGCGCGGCTACCCGCCGTCGATGCGGGAGATCGGCCAGGCGGTCGGCCTGTCCAGCACGTCGTCCGTCGCCCACCAGCTGATGGCTCTGGAGCGCAAGGGTTTCCTGCGCCGCGACCCGCACCGCCCGCGGGCGTACGAGGTGCGCGGTTCCGACCAGCCCAGCTCGCAGCCCACGGACACCACCGGCAAGCCCGCCGCCTCGTACGTTCCCCTGGTCGGCCGGATCGCGGCTGGCGGCCCGATCCTCGCCGAGGAATCCGTCGAGGACGTGTTCCCGCTCCCCCGCCAGCTCGTCGGCGACGGTGAGCTCTTCGTCCTCAAGGTCGTCGGCGACTCGATGATCGAGGCCGCCATCTGTGACGGCGACTGGGTCACGGTCCGCCGCCAGCCGGTCGCCGAGAACGGCGACATCGTCGCCGCGATGCTGGACGGCGAGGCCACCGTCAAGCGCTTCAAGCGCGAGGACGGCCACGTCTGGCTCCTCCCGCACAACGCCTCCTACCAGCCGATCCCCGGCGATGAGGCGACCATTCTCGGCAAGGTCGTCGCGGTACTGCGGCGGGTCTGACCCCGCCGCCCCCGTCCAGCCCCCGGGACCCACTGCGCCGGTCCCGGGGGTTGCTCTGTTTTTCTTACGGGGTCGCGGTTCTTACAGGGGTTCTCCCGGTTCTTACGGGTCGCGCCTCCGCTCCCCAGGGCTGCACCCCGTCGCTGTACGGCTGCACTCCGCCGCTCTCGCGGAGGTCTACTTGCCGTCGGCCTTCGCCGAGGCGTCGATGGCGGCCAGCGAGCGGCGGGCCTGGTTCCGGTCCGTCGTGTACCAGAAGTCCGGCAGCGTGGCCCGCAGGAAGGTCCCGTACCGGGCGGTGGCCAGGCGGGGATCCAGGACCGCGACCACACCGCGATCGCCCATGGCCCGTACGAGACGGCCCGCGCCCTGGGCCATCAGCAGCGCGGCGTGCGTGGCGGCGACGGCCATGAACCCGTTGCCGCCGTGCTCCTCGACCGACTTCTGCCGGGCGCTCATCAGCGGGTCGTCGGGGCGCGGGAACGGAATCCTGTCCATCACCACCAGCTGACAACTGGGGCCGGGGACGTCCACGCCCTGCCACAGGGACAGCGTCCCGAACAGGCAGGTCTTCGGGTCGGCCGCGAACGCCTTGATCAGCTCGCCCAGCGTCTCCTCGCCCTGGAGCAGGATCGGGTTGTCGAGCCGGCCGCGCAGTTCCTCGGCGGCCGCCTTGGCTCCGCGCATGGAGGAGAAGAGCCCGAGGGTACGTCCGCCCGCCGCTTCGATCAGTTCGGCGAGCTCGTCCATCATGTCGCCGCGCGTGCCTTCGCGACCGGGCGTGGCCAGGTGCTTGGCGACATAGAGGATGCCCTGCTTCGGGTAGTCGAACGGCGAGCCGACGTCCAGGCCCTTCCAGACCGGTGCGTCGTCCCCCTCGACCCCCTCGGGGGACAGGCCAAGGGAGGCCGCGACTCCGTTGAAGTCACCGCCGAGCTTGAGGGTGGCCGAGGTCAGCACCACGGAGCGGTCCTCGAAGAGCTTCTCGCGCAACAGGCCCGACACCGACAGGGGCGCGACGCGCAGGGTGGCGCCGAAGCGGTCGTGCCGTTCGTACCAGACGACGTCGTACTCGGAGCCGTTGGTGATCCGCTCCGCCACCGCGTGGACGCTCTCCACCGCGGCCAGGGCCTGCTTGCGGACGGCGTCCTCGTCGTGGACGGACTTGTCGCGGGTCGCGCCGATCGCCGAGATCACGTTGCGCGCGGCATCCCGCAGCGCCATCAGCGCATAGCCGAGGTCCTCGGGAATCTCCTCCAGCCGGCCCGGGAGCGCCAGCTCCATGACCCGCTCGAAGGACTCCGAGGCGGTCTGCAGGGCATCGGCCGTTTTCTCGTCGACGAGCTTGGCCGCGCGCTTCACGGCCCGGTTGACCTGCCCAGGGGTGAGTTCGCCGGTGGCGACGCCGGTCACCCGGGAGACCAGCTCGTGGGCCTCGTCCACGATCAGCACCTCGTGCTGCGGCAGCACCGGCGCGCCCTCGATGGCGTCGATGGCGAGCAGTGCGTGGTTGGTGACGACCACGTCCGCGAGCTTGGCCCGCTCGCGGGCCGCCTCGGCGAAGCACTCGGCCCCGTACGCGCATTTCGTCGCGCCCAGGCACTCGCGGGAGGACACGGAGATCTGCGACCAGGCCTTGTCCGAGACGCCGGGCGTGAGGTCGTCGCGGTCGCCGGTCTCCGTCTCGTCCGCCCAGTCGCGCAGGCGCAGCAGGTCCTGGCCGAGCTTGCTGGTGGGGGTGGCCGCTTCGAACTGGTCGAAGAGGCCCTCCTCCTCGTCCTGCGGTGCACCCTCGTGCAGGCGGTGCAGGCACAGATAGTTGGAGCGGCCCTTGAGCATGGCGAACTGCGGGCGCCGGCGCAGCTGCGGATGCAGTGCCTCCACCGTCCGGGGCAGGTCGCGCTCGACGAGCTGCCGCTGGAGCGCGAGGGTCGCCGTGGCCACGACCACGCGCTCACCGTGGGCGAGGGCCGGCACCAGGTAGCCGAGGGACTTTCCGGTGCCGGTTCCCGCCTGGATGAGCCGGTGGGAGTTGTCGTCGATCGCTTCGGCGACGGCTTCGGCCATGGCCACCTGGCCGGGGCGCTCCGTGCCGCCGACGGCGGAGACGGCGGCGTGCAGCAGGTCGGGGAGGGAGGGCTTCGTCATAGCACTCCCAACCCTACGGGGCCCCACCGACAGCGAGCGCACCGGCGAGGGGTCATGGCCGGTACAGGGGGTTGGGGACGGTGCCGTGCTCGACGGCGTGCGGACGGGTGGAGCGGTCGCGGTAGCCGTCCTCGTAGAGCCGGTTCCGGTTCAGGCAGAGCCTTCCGATGCGCTCGCCGAGCAGGTCGAAGAGCTCGTAGCGGTCCTTCAGCTCGGGGAAGCGGGCCTGGTGGCGGAGGATCTCCGCCCGTACGAGGGACCAGAACTCTGCCTCCGGAACACCGAGGCGGTCCTCGCACAGCGCCGAGAGGTAGCGGAAGACGCCGACGAAGAGCCCGGAGTGGATGAACTGGGGCAGGAAGTCGGCGGGCTCGGTGAGCAGGACGGCCCGGACCTCGTCGGGCAGGGAGTCCAGCTCGGGCAGCGGTTCGGCGCTGATGTTGACGTCGTCCACGAAGTCCTTGACCGCGAGCCGGACCGGGACGTCGCGCTCGTCGAAGATCACGATGGCGTTCTCGCCGTGCGGGGAGAAGACGGTGCCGTAGCGGTAGAGGAAGTGGAGGAGCGGAGGCAGCAGGGCGGCGAAGAGGCGCTGCAGCCAGGTGGTGGGGGTCAGCCCGGAGCGGGCGACGAGTTCGGCGGTGAAGGACCGGCCGCGGGGGTCGGTGTGGAGGAGGGAGGCGAGGGTGCGGGCGCGCTCGCCGGGTGCGAGGCGTCCGGTCAAGGGCTCGCGCCAGATCGCGCCGAGGAGCTCCTTGTACTGGTACGGGACCTCGGGAAGCGCCTCGTAGACGGGGTGGCGGACGGTGACGGAGGCGACCTCGCCCAGCAGGATGACCCCGCATTCCTCGCGCAGGAAGGGGTCGGCGTCGCGCAGGGAGTGGATCCACGCGGTGACGGCGGGGGCGGCGAGGGTCAGGTCGCTGGGCAGGCCGCGCCAGACCATGGTGTTGAAGACGGAGAGCGGGAGCTTGACGCTGTGGCGGTCGGGGCGGGTGAGGTTGAGGAACGTACGGATCGACTGCTGGGGCAGCCGCATGTCGGGGTCGGCGGGGAGCGGTACGAGGGCGCCTGAGGCGAGGGCGGGGGCGAAGAGCGGGAGGACGACCTCGTCCCACTGCCAGGGGTGGACCGGCAGGTAGAGGTAGTGGAGCGGGTCGAGGCCGCGGTCGCGCAGGGCCCGGTCGAAGCCGGAGCGGGTGGCCGGGTCCAGCTCGGCGGCGTAGAGCCGGGCGGGCTCCTCCAGACCGGCGGTCCCGCGGTAGGTCGCCAGCGAGGTGTGGGCGGCGAGCCAGGGCAGCCGCTGGCGGGTACGGGCCTCCGGCGCCCAGGCGGCGGTGTCGGAGGAGGAGAGGCCGACGCGGCCCTTGTTGAGGACGAGCCAGGGATGACCGGTCTGGTGGCCCTCGAGGAGGGCGTAGTCGAGGTCGGCGAGGACGTCGGCGGTGAGCGCGGTGTGGTCGATCCTGGCGTCGGCGGCGAGGGTGGCGCTGAGCTCTCGGACCAGGTGGCCGAGGGTGGCTCCGTCGAGGCCGAGGAGCGTGCGGGAGCGCATGAGGAAGGCGTACGGATCCCCGAAGGCGGCCGACGGCTGCGCGGAGGCGCCCGGGGGGTGCGCGGATGGTGCCGACGAGGGGGCGGGAGGGGCCGGTGTGGAGGGTGCGGGCGGTGTGGAGGGTGCGGGCGGTGTGGAGGGCGGGGGCGGTGTGGAGGGTGTGGGCGGTGTGAGGGTGATCGTGTCGGGGTTGACGTGCCAGCTGTCGTACGAGCGGCGGCGGGCCCGGAAGCCTAGGACGCTGCCGTCGTCCAGGGTCAGGCTCCACGCGTCACCCGCGGCAGCCGGGGCGGGAACGGGGCTGATGATCTCCTCGTACGCGAACTCGGCGAGCATCTTGGCGAGCAGGCGGCGGGCGGCGGGGTCCCAGGTCGCGGGGGTGAGTTCGGGCGGCGTGCACGGGTCTTGGGGCGACGGAGGCAGCGGGGTTTCTGCGGAGTCGGGGGCTGCGGGGAAATTCGGCACGGGACTCCTCGGAGATCGGGAACTTTGCTGCGTGACGCAGAGTTTTCGAAGGGAGAGGTGCGAAGCGGCGACGAAGGTCGGGCGCGGGGCGGCACTCAGAGGAGATTGCGCAGCGCCCGCTCCCGGATCATCAGGGCGGCGCGCTTCTCGGGAAGGTCGATTTCGGCGTAACAACGGAAACCAGAGCTCAGGAAGGCCGACACGGAGGGGGTGTTGCGGATGTCCGGTTCCCCGATGACGCGTGTGCAGCGAGGGCGGTTGTCAAGGACCAGGCCGGCGACGGCGCGCAGCAGGGTGGTGCCCAGACCGCGGCCGCGGTTCGTGCCGTCTCCGATGAGCAGGTGGATACCCGTGTCGTGGGGGCGCGCCGGGTAGTGACGGGAGAGCGGGTCGAGGTCGGCCCGGTAGATCTCCCAGTAGCTCATCGGTGTGCCCTGGAGGAGGCCAAGGCAAGGGATGCTTCGGCCGTCACCGTCGAGTTGGGCGCGCAGGTGGGCTGCGGTGACCTCGGCGGGGCCGGCGAGCTCCCAGTAGGCGGCCACTTCGGGGTCGTTCATCCAGCCGGTGAGGAGCTCAAGGTCACGCCCCGGTCGTACGGGTTCGAGGCGGAAGGCTCCGGCAGGAGTGTCGGTGCTGCCCCAGGTGGCCGGGGAGTCGAGCAGGTCCGCTTCGGCGAGCAGGGGCAACAGCCCTGGGGGGAGTCGTAGTTCGACCGTGTCGTCATGGGCGCGGACCGTGCCGGTGGCGTGCGTGGTCGAGCCGGCGGACCCGGCGGGGGCGTCTGTGGTGGGCATCGGGTTCTTCCCCGCGTCGGTTCCGACGCGTCAATCGTGGAGGGGGTTGGTGATGGTGACGTAGACGGATTGGGTGTCGACGGGGCCGACGAGTTCGTCGAGGCCGCCCAGGCGGGTGAGCAGGTTCGCCTTGCAGCGCAGGGTGGGCGAGTCGAGCAGCTTCGCAGGGAGCGGGCCGAGGCCGGCGGCCTTGCCGAGGAAGCGGCGGAAAGCGGCGAGGAGTACGCGTTCGTCGGCGAGCCGCTGGGATCCGAAGGCCCCGATCAGGCCGAGGACGTTGTTGATGCCCAGGTAGTAGGCGAAGCGTTCGTCGGTGACGGCGTCGGAGACGAAGGTGTCGCTGCGGCTGCCGATTCCGGGGAGCCGGTGCTCCAGTTCCGCGCGATGGGACTCGCGGAAGTAGTAGCCCTGGTTGTCGCGGTAGCGGCCGCCGACCGGCCAGCCGGCCGGGTCGAGGAGGACCAGGGTGTTCTGCTGGTGCGATTCGAGGGCGATGCCGGCGAGCGCGTCGAAGGCGAGGACCGGCAGGACGACGTGGTCGAGGTAGCGCAGGAACCACTCGGCGGCGACGGCGGAGGTCGTGTGCCCGGTGGCGGTGGCGAGACCGGAGACGATCTCGGCGAGCCGGGAGCTCATGGTGGTCCGGCCGGGCCATGGACGGGATGCGGTGAGAGCGGCGATGCAGACGGCGTCGTCGCCCGAGCGGAAGGGGTTGTGGCGCAGCAGGGCGTCGAGTCCTGGGACGGGGGTGCCGTCCGGGGAGTCGACGGCGACCCAGGCGGGGTCGCGGACGATGTCGAAGCCTGGGTGGGCCGCCTGCCACTGCTCGGCGAGGCCGGTGCGGAGCAGCCGGTGCACTTCGACTCCGCGGTGGAGCTCCTTTCGGAGGTTCTCGCGGCGGGAGTTGGTGATGCGCAGGCCCAGGGAGAGCTTGAGCATCGCGGGTGCACCGGGTCGGTGGACGGTGCGTACGGAGGAGGTGGGATACCAGGGGGCGCCGTGGGGTCCCAGGTCGTGCAGGAGTCCGGCGTCGCGCAGGGCGGTGACGGCGGGGCGCTGGAGCAGGTCGCGGGCCTGCCAGGGGTGGAGGGGAAGGGGGGTGGCGCCGTCGGGCAGTGCGAGTCCGGGGGCGAGTCGGCTCAGGAGCTGGGCGGCGGACACGGGGCGGCCGCGCTCGGTCCAGGCGGATTCGGTGGCGAGGGCGGAGGGGGCGACCGCGAACCAGTGCAGGGGGAAGGAGCCGTGGAGTTCGGGTGAGTAGCGGCGTACTTCGGTCTCGGAGAGTCCTTCGCGGCTCTTCGGGTCCGGCTGGAGGGGGTGACCGAGGAGGAGGGACTGTTCGGCGGTGAGGAAGCGGTCCACGCCGATGACGGCGGGGGCGGCCGGGCGTTCGCGACGGTCGGCGATGAACTCGGCGGTGCGGCGGACCGAATCGGCTACGCGGCCGACGAGGTCGGCGCTGCTGCGGATCGCGCCGAAGCCCTCGGGCGGGACCGGGCCCGGGCCCGGGATCGCGCCTTCGCGGGCGATGAGGGCGGCGACGGTGACGGCGTCCAGGGCGCGGGCGGTGGCGGGAGCGCCGGCCAGCCGGGCGGGGCCGAAGCGGTGCCAGCCCGTGGCGGACCAGTACCGGACGGGGACGACCAGGGCCGTGCCGGATGCGGGGAGCGGGATCCGCAGGGGGGTTCCGGCGGGGCCGTCGGGCCGGCGGATGGCGGCTTCGCGGATCCAGCACCGGAGCAGGTTCTCGACCGCCGCCGCCTCGGCGGCGACGGCCGCGTCCGGGTGGTCCAGGAGGTCGGGCCGCGCGGTCGGCACCGCTCCGGCCGGCACCGCCCAGCCGGGCCGGGGTCTGGGCGTGCCGTCCTTCTGGCGCGGCACGGTGGCCGCTGCCCCGGTGCCGGCCCCGGGGGGCTCCTGTCGCGGGGCTCCGCCGTCGGCGGCCGGACCGCCCGGCTGCGGGTGTTCCGGCGGAACGGCCGGCGCCGCCTGCACGGGAGGCAGGGGTCGGGGCGCGGGGTCGGCCGCCGCGTGCCCCTCCCCCGAACCCTGGGCTGGGGCCTGCCCCTGCGCCGGAGCAACCGGGCCCGGGGGCTGGGCCACCTGCGACGGGGCCTGGGGGTGGGGCTGGGCCTGACCCTGCACGGGGGCCGGAGCCGGGGTCTGGGGCTGGGCCGGAGCCGGGGGCTGGCCTTGCGCCGGAGCCGGGGGTTGGCCCTGCGCCGGAGCCTGGGTCTGCCCGAGGGCGGGGGCCAGGCCTGGGGACGGAGCTTGGCCTTGCCCGCACACGGGAGCCGTGGCCGACGCCCGGGCCTGCCCTTGCGCCGGGGCCGGCCCATGCAGCGGAGCCAGGCCCGGGGGCTGGCTCTGCGCCGGAGCTGGGGCCGACGCCTGGGCCGGGGCCGACGCCTGGGCCGGAGCTGAGGCCTGCCCTTGCGCCGGGGCCGGCCCGTGCACCGGAGCCAGGCCCGGGGGCTGGCTCTGCGCCGGAGCTGGGGCCGACGCCTGGGCCGGAGCCGACGCCGACGGCGGGGCTGGGGCCGGAGCCAGGCCCGGGGGCTGGCTCTGGGGCGGAGTCGGGGGCTGGGGGGAGGGGTGGGTCGGGGCTGGGCTTGGGGACGGAGCCGGGGTCTGGGAGGGGTTCTGCGTCGGCGCCGGGCTGTGGGTCTGGGGGGAGGGCTGGGCCTGGGGTGGGGTGGGAGGCGCCTGGGGCGGGGGCGGGGTGGACTGGTGCGGATCGGGCATCGCGGGTCCTCGGGGTGCGGGTCAGTGGGTCCGCCGGGCGGCGGCCGGGATGGCGTCGGCCAGGCGGTCGAGGACCGCCGCGGCCTGCTCGTCGGTCAGGGTCAGTGGGGGGAGCAGGCGGACGACGGTGTTGTGGCGGCCGCCGAGTTCGACGATCAGACCCCGGTCCAGGCATTCCTGACGGACGGCGGCAGCGAGGGACGGTGCGGCGGTCCCGGTGTCGGGGTTGACGAGTTCGATGCCGATCATCAGGCCGCGGCCGCGTACGTCCCCGATGCACGGGTGGGCCGCGGCCAGGCCGCGCAGGGACGTGAGCATCCGCTCGCCCAGGGCGGCCGCCCGTTCGGCGAGCCGGTTCTCGCGGACGAAGGCGAGCGTGGCGGTTCCGGCGGCCATGGCGAGCTGGTTGCCGCGGAAGGTGCCCGCGTGGGCGCCGGGGGTCCACACGTCCAGGCCCGCCCGGTACACGATCACCGCGAGCGGCAGGCTGCCCCCGATCGCCTTGGACAGGACCATCACGTCCGGCACCACACCGGCGTGGTCGACCCCCCAGAACGCGCCGGTCCGGCCGACCCCCGTCTGCACCTCGTCCGCGATCAGCGGGATCCCCCGGGCCGCGGTGATCTCCCGCATCCGGCGCAGCCAGGCGTCCGGGGCGGGGATGACCCCGCCCTCGCCCTGCACGGGTTCGAGGATCATCCCGGCCGGGGCGGGCACGCCGCCCTTGGGGTCGTCCAGCAGGTTCTCCGTCCAGCGGGCGCCGAGTTCGGCTCCCTCGGCGCCGCCGACCCCGAACGGGCAGTGGTGGTCCTGCGGGTACGGCAGCCGGGTCACCCGTACGTCCTGGGCTCCGCCCGAGGCGTCCAGGGCTCCGGCGGTCATCCCGTGGTAGGCCCCGGTGAAGGCGAGCAGTCCGGAGCGGCCGGTCGCGGTGCGGACCAGTTTGAGGGCGGCCTCCACGGCGTCCGTGCCGGCCGGTCCGCAGAACTGGACGCGGGCGTCAGCGGCCAGTTCCGGCGGAAGGTTGGCGAACAGCTCGGTGGTGAAGGCGTCCTTGACCGGAGTCGCGAGGTCCAGCACGTGCAGCGGAGCCCCGGAGTCCAGGACTCCGCGCACGGCCTCGAGGACGACCGGGTGGTTGTGCCCGAGGGCGAGGGTCCCGGCCCCGGAAAGGCAGTCGAGGTAGCGGCGCCCGTCGGCGCCCTCGATCGTCAGTCCGCGGGCCCGCACGGGGACGATGGGCAGCGAGCGCGCGTACGTCCGGGCGGCGGACTCCCGCTGCGCCTGCCTGCGCAGGATGCCGTCCGCCAGGACGGCGCCGCCGGCGCTGCCGGCAACCGCCAACCGGCTGCCCTGCGGCGGTACATGGGGCGGCGCCTGCAGCGGCGTCGTCGTCTGTGCAGCGGCCGCGGCCGCTGCCGGCTCGGTCAAAGCCACGAGTGTCGGTCCTCCCGCACGGAGTGCTCTTCCGGATTGCGCCTCGAACACGAGCGCTGCCCGCCCATCCCCCGTACGTACCAACGACGGTGACGGCGACGGATCACGGGTGGGTCCAAGATCCTTGCCCGCCGGGCCGGGCGAGCGGGGAACCGCCGCCCCGGGCTGTGCCGTCCCCAACCTCGGCGGCATAGTGGGGTGCTGCACTCCACGCCTCGAATCCACCTGGGGGACGAACGACATGCGACCGAACCGACCGGTCACCGCGATCCTGTGCGCGGCTGCGCTCGCGCTGACCGCCGCCGCCTGCGGGCCCGGCGACGGGGAGGCCGGCGGCGACGCCAAGCCGACCGTGGCGGCGAGCCTTCCGGGCACGGACGGGATCAAGCTCCCGGACCAGCTCAAGGACAAGCTCAAGGAGCACGGCATCGACCTGGAGAAGTGGAAGGGGGGTGCGTGGAAGAACTGGAAGAAGGAGGACTGGCTCCGCGAGGCGGGCGACTACATCAACCCGATCATCGAGGACCTCTGGGACCCGGACCGCATGCGTGACGCGGAGCAGCCGAAGCAGCCGTCCGTGGACCCCGACGCGGGCAAGGACCAGGGCGTCACGGACCCGACCCCGGCACCGGTGGCGGCCAAGGCGGCGAACGCCCCCTACCACCAGAGCGTTCCCGAGGCCGGCAAGGTCTTCTTCGACGGGCCCGAGGGCTCGATGGTCTGCTCGGCGACCGTGGTCAAGGACCCGGCCCACCCCGGCAAGTCCAACCTGGTGTGGACGGCGGGCCACTGCGTGCACGCGGGCAAGTCCGGCGGCTGGTACCGCAACATCGCCTTCGTTCCGTCGTACAACAACGCGGGCAAGCCCGCCGCGCAGCTCAAGGGCGCGCCCCGGGAGCAGGTGGCCCCGTACGGCGTGTGGTGGAGCGACTGGGCGCAGACCTCCGACCAGTGGATCGCGACCGGCGGTCCGACCGGCGGTGCGGGTGCCCCCTACGACTTCGCGGTGCTGCACGTGACCCCCGAGAAGGGCAGCGGCAAGTCCCTGGAGGAGACGATCGGTTCGGCGCTGCCGGTGGAGTTCGCCGCTCCCGCGGTGCCGAAGGTCGCGAACATCACGGCCACGGGCTACCCGGCGGCGGCCCCGTTCGACGGGCAGAAGGCCTACCAGTGCACGGACAAGCCGGGCCGGCTGTCGCTGACCGCGAGCGACCCGGTGATGTACCGCATCGGCTGCACCATGACGGGCGGCTCCTCCGGCGGCGGCTGGGTCGCGGCGGGGGCGGACGGCAAGCCGGCGCTGGTGTCGAACACCTCGATCGGCCCGGCCAAGGCGGGCTGGCTGGCGGGACCCCGGCTGGGGCCGGAGGCGAAGGGCATCTTCGACGCCGTGAGCGGCAAGTTCAAGTAGGGCCCACGGCACGTGCGATGACCGTGGCCACGTGAAAGGACCGGGCCCCCTGCGATGCAGGGGGCCCGGTCCTTGTCTACGCGTGTGCGCGCGTCACGTCACCGCTTGGCGAGCGCGTACGGAGCCAGGTCCGCCGCCAGCTCCTGGTGGACGCGCACCTTGAGCAGGGTGCCTTCCGGGGTGTGCTCCTCGGAGAGGACCTCGCCCTCGGCGTGCGCCTTGGCGACCAGCGATCCGCGGGTGTACGGCACCAGGGCCTCCACCTCGACCTCGGGCCGCGGCAGCTCGGAGTCGATGAGCGCGAGGAGTTCCTCGATGCCCATGCCCGTGCGCGCCGAGACGGCGATGGAGTGCCGCTCGATGCGCAGCAGGCGCTGGAGCACGAGCGGGTCCGCCGCGTCCGCCTTGTTGATCACCACGATCTCGGGCACGTTGACCGCGCCGACCTCGCGGATGACCTCGCGGACGGCCGCCAGCTGCTCCTCCGGCGCCGGGTGCGAGCCGTCCACGATGTGCAGGATGAGGTCGGAGTCGCCGACCTCCTCCATCGTGGAGCGGAACGCCTCGACGAGGTGGTGGGGCAGGTGCCGGACGAAGCCGACGGTGTCGGCCAGGGTGTAGATCCGGCCGCTGGGCGTTTCGGCCCGGCGCACGGTCGGGTCGAGGGTGGCGAACAGTGCGTTCTCCACCAGCACGCCCGCGCCGGTGAGGCGGTTGAGCAGCGAGGACTTGCCGGCGTTGGTGTATCCGGCGATGGCGACCGAGGGGACCTTGTTGCGGCGCCGTTCCTGCCGCTTGATGTCGCGGCCGGTCTTCATCTCCGCGATCTCCCGGCGCATCTTCGCCATCTTCTCGCGGATCCGTCGCCGGTCCGTCTCGATCTTGGTCTCACCGGGGCCTCGGGTGGCCATGCCGCCACCGCCGCCGCCACCCATCTGCCGGGACAGCGAGGCACCCCAGCCGCGCAGGCGCGGAAGCATGTACTGCATCTGCGCGAGTGCGACCTGTGCCTTGCCCTCTCGGGACTTGGCGTGCTGGGCGAAGATGTCCAGGATGAGGGCGGTCCGGTCGACCACCTTCACCTTGACGACGTCCTCGAGGGCGATGAGCTGGCCGGGGCTGAGTTCGCCGTCGCAGACGACGGTGTCGGCGCCGCTCTCCATGACGATGTCGCGCAGCTCCCGCGCCTTGCCCGAGCCGATGAAGGTGGCCGGGTCCGGCTTGTCGCGGCGCTGGATCACACCGTCGAGTACGAGGGCACCTGCCGTCTCGGCGAGGGCGGCGAGCTCCGCGAGGGAGTTCTCCGCGTCGGTCACCGTGCCGGAGGTCCAGACACCGACGAGGACGACCCGCTCCAGACGGAGCTGGCGGTACTCGACCTCGGTGACGTCTTCGAGCTCGGTGGAGAGGCCGGCCACGCGGCGCAGGGCCGCGCGCTCGGAGCGTTCGAACTGCTCGCCGTCGCGGTCTCCGTCGATCTCGTGGCTCCAGGCGACGTCCTCTTCCATCAGGGCATCGGCCCGAAGGCTCTCGGTGAAGCTCTGCGACTCGCGCACGTCCTGTGCGTCCCGCGCGTCCTGGGAAGGGGAAGAAGAGGAGGTCATTGGATCCTTACGTCGATTCGGATATCTGTCACGTCCAACGTGTCACACCGCCGGGGGATTCCCCGAACGGCCCTGTCGATGGTGACATGCCCGTTCCCCGCGGGTCACACGCTTTTCCCGCTCCACTCGGGGTGCCCGGGCATCGCCGGGGTGGTCTTCCCGTACAGCCACGGCTCCAGGAAGGCCGTCAGGTCCCGTCCCGCCTCCTGCGAGGCCAGGCGCACGAAGTCCTCGGTGCCCGCGACCCCGTCCCTGTGCTCGGCCACCCAGCGGCGTTCCAGGCGGTCGAAGGCCCGGATGCCGATCTCCTGGCGCAGGGCGTAGAGGATCAGCGCGGCGCCGTCGTAGACCGCGGGCCGGAACAGGCCGATCTTCTCGCCCGGCGCGGCGGCCTTGGGCGCGGCCGGGGGGCCGCCGGCGGCCCGCCACTGGTCGGAGCGCTGGTACGCCTCGCGCATGCGCCGCTCCAGGGAGTACGTGCCGAGGCCGTCCGCGTAGAGGGCCTCGTACCAGGTGGCGTGTCCCTCGTTGAGCCACAGGTCGGACCAGGTGCGAGGGGCGACGCTGTCGCCGAACCACTGGTGGGCGAGCTCGTGGACCATCACGGACTCCACGTACCACTCGGGGTAGCCCTCGCCCGAGAACAGGCCGTGCTCGAAGAGCGAGAGGGTCTGCGTCTCCAGCTCGAAGCCGGTGGTGGCCCGGGCGATCAGCACGCCGTAGTTCTCGAACGGGTAGCGGCCGACGCGCTCCTCCATCCACGCGATGTGGCCCGCGGTCTTCCTCAGCCAGGGGTCCAGCTTGTCGCGGTCCGCGGCGGGCACCACGTCGCGCAGCGGCAGTCCGTGGGGTCCGGTGCCGTGGACGACCGCGGAGCGTCCGACCGAGACCTGGGCCAGTTCCGTGGCCATGGGGTGGCGGGTCCGGTAGGTCCACGTCTTGACGGGACCGTTCTGCAGGGCCGCTGCCACCGGCACTCCGTTGGTGACCACCGTGAGCGCTTCGGGGGCCGTGACCCGGAAGGTGAAGAACGCCTTGTCGGCGGGGTGGTCGTTGCAGGGGAAGACGCGGTGGGCGGCGTCCGCCTGGTTGGCCATGGCCAGGCCGTCCTGCGTGGGCACCCAGCCCCCGTCGGCGCGCCCGCGCGGGTCGCTGGTGTGCCGGACGGTGATGTGCAGCGGCAGGTGGGCGGTGACCGGGCGGGCGGGCGTCAGGACGAGGTCCTCCCCCACGCTCTCGAACCGGGCCGGCTCACCGTTGACCTCGGCGGACGCCACTCTTCCGTGGGCGAAGTCCAGGTTGATCCGCTCGAGCGGCTGCAGGGCGCGGGCGTCGATGACGGTGACGGCGTCGAGGGGGGTGCGATTGTCCTTGTACGTGAAGGACAGGTCGTACGAGAGCACGTCGTACCCGGGGTTTCCGAGCTCCGGGAACAGCCGGTCGCCGATGCCCAGCGGCTTCGGCGGGGGCAGGACGGCGGCGACGAGCGTGAGGGAGGCCGCGGCGAGCAGGGCGGCGCGCAGGCGCGGGGAGGTGAGCTGCATCCACCACCGCATACCAGCGTCCGCCACACGGCCGCGGACGGCGCGCGACGGGTCCACCCGAACGGGACCTTCCGGCGGGCCTGCCAGCGGTCCGCCCCTGCGCTAGGCCCGGCTGACGTCGTACACGCCGGGTACGTTCCGCATCGCCCGCATCAGGGCGGGCAGTCCGGTCGCGTCGGGCAGCTGGAGGGTGTAGGTGTGCCGGACCCGCTGTTCGACGGGGGGTTCGACGGTCGCGGAGACCACCTCGACCCCTTCGCGGGCGATGGCCTCGGTCAGGTCGGCCAGCAGATGGGGGCGGCCGAACGATTCGGCGAGCAGGGTGACCCGGCAGTCCGCCGTGGCCCGCCAGTGCACGGCGACGGAGGTGCGCCCCACGGCCCGCATCTGGGCGACCGCGGCGCAGTGGACGCGGTGCACGGTGACGGCCCCGCCCCGGACGACGAACCCGGCGACCGCGTCGGGTGGCACCGGGGTGCAGCAGCCGGCGAGCCGTACGGGGGCGTTCGGCAGGTCCGCGACCGCGTTGGCCCCGCCGCCGCGCGCCCCGACCACGGAGAGCGGTGCCCGGGCGGCCGTGGTGGTCGCGCTCGCGCGGTCGGGATGGGCTTCGAGCCAGCTGCTGATGGCGATCCGGGCGGCCGGGGTCTTCGCGTGGTCCAGCCACTCGGCAGCCGGTCCCGAGGTGGCGTCCTGCGCGAGCAGCAGCTGCACGGTGTCCCCGTCGGACAGCGCGGAGGACAGGGAGGTGAGGCGCCCGTTGACGCGGGCGCCGATACAGCCGTGGGCCGCCTCGCCGTGCTGCGCGTAGGCGGCGTCGATACAGCTGGCCCCGGCTGGCAGGCCCAGCGTCCCGCCGTCGGCCCGGAAGACGGTGATCTCCCGGTCCTGGGCCAGCTCGGCGCGCAGGACGCTCCAGAAGGTGTCGGGGTCGGGCGCGGACTGCTGCCAGTCCAACAGCCGCGACAGCCAGCCGGGCCGCGTCGGGTCCACCCGCTCCTCGTACGGGTCCGCCGTCGCGTCCGGAGCGCCGGTCCGGGCGTCGGCGGGGGCCGACGCAGCCCCTGCCGAGCCGGCGGACGCGGTGGACGCTGCGGACGCGGTGGCGTACGGATTGCCGAGCGCGACCACGCCCGCCTCCGCCACGCGGTGCATCTGCCGGGTCCGCACGATGACCTCGGCCACGTGGCCCCCGGGGGTGGCGACGGCGGTGTGCAGCGACTGGTAGAGGTTGAACTTGGGAGTGGCGATGAAGTCCTTGAACTCCGAGACGACCGGTGTGAAACAGGTGTGCAGTTCCCCGAGCACCGCGTAGCAGTCGGCGTTCTCGCCGACGAGGACTAGGATCCGGCCGAAGTCGGAGCCGCGCAGCTCGCCGCGTTTGAGGGCGATCCGGTGCACGGAGACGAAGTGCCGCGGCCGGACCTGCACTTCGGCGCTGATGCCCGCCTCGCGCAGGACGGTCCGTACGGAGTCGGCGATGGCGGGCAGCGGGTCGCGTTCCCCCGCGTGGGCCGCGATGAGCGCGCGGGTGCGCTCGTACTCCTCGGGGTGCAGGATCGCGAAGACGAGGTCTTCCAGCTCGGTCTTGAGGGCCTGGACGCCGAGCCGTTCGGCGAGCGGGATGAGGACGTCGCGGGTGACCTTGGCGATGCGGGCCTGTTTTTCGGGGCGCATCACGCCGAGGGTGCGCATGTTGTGCAGCCGGTCGGCGAGCTTGATGGACATCACGCGGACGTCGTTGCCGGTGGCGACGAGCATCTTGCGGAAGGTCTCGGGTTCGGCGGCGGCGCCGTAGTCGATCTTCTCCACCTTGGTGACGCCGTCGACGATGAAGCGGACCTCGTCGCCGAACTCCTCGCCGACCTGATCGAGGGTCACGTCGGTGTCCTCGACGGTGTCGTGGAGGAGAGAGGCCGTCAACGTGGTGGTCTCGGCACCGAGTTCGGCCAGGATCAGGGTGACGGCGAGCGGGTGTGTGATGTACGGCTCACCGCTCTTGCGCATCTGCCCGCGGTGGGAGGTCTCCGCGAGCAGGTACGCACGGCGCAGAACGGACAGATCGGCGTCCGGATGGTGGGCGCGGTGGGCCTCGGCGACGTGGCCGATGGCGTCCGGGAGCCGGTCGCGGGACGTCGGCCCGAGCAGGGCCGCGCGCCCGAGTCGACGCAGATCGAGCCTGGTCCGGCCGCGTCTACGGAGCTCAGCGGGCGCTTCGGGGTGTGCTTCGGGGTTCGTGGCCTCTGCACTCATGGGCACCTCCGGCGGCTTCGACCGGCGGTGGTGGGCATGGGGTGAGCCCTCAGGGCCGGTGCCTGATGTTACCGACCCCACCACGTGGCGCAGTCCACCTCTCGCTCAGCGTGAAATGGATCACCCATTAGAGGGAAGCTTCAGGCGAAAGCCGTTTCGGTGAGCCAGGCCGCCTCGAACTCGCCCGCGGCCACGATCACGGCCGGTCCGGTCATGTCGATCCGCCCGTCGGGGTGCTCGGTGATGACCAGGGTCCCGCCGGGGAGGTCCACGGTGTAGGTGGCGGGCTCGCCGGTGGCGGCCGGGTCGGCGCCGTCGCGGCGGATGGTGGCCACGGCGACGGCGCAGGCGCCGGTGCCGCAGGAGCGGGTCTCGCCGGAGCCGCGCTCGTGGACGCGCATGGCGACGTGGCGGGGGCCGCGGTCGACGACGAACTCGACATTGACGCCGGTCGGGTAGGCGGATGCGGGGCTGAACGGCGGGGCGGTGTACAGGGTCCCGGCGTCCTCGAGGCTGTCGACGAAGGCCACGGCGTGCGGGTTGCCCATGTTCACGTTGCGCGCGGGCCAGCTGCGCTCGCCGACGGAGACGGTGACCTCGCCCTCGGGGAGGGTCGCCCGGCCCATCGCCACGGTGACGTCGCCGCTCTTGTCGAGGTGGACGTGCTTGACGCCGCCCCGGGTGGCGACCGCGAGGTCACCGGGCTCGACCAGGCCGGCGTGCTCCAGGTAGCGGGCGAAGACGCGGACGCCGTTGCCGCACATCTCGGCGATGGAACCGTCGCTGTTGCGGTAGTCCATGAACCACTCCGCCTCATCGGCCAGGTGCGCGGCGTCCGGGTGGGCGGCGGACCGGACCACGTGCAGGACGCCGTCGCCGCCGATCCCGGCCCGCCGGTCGCACAGCTTCGCGACGGCGGACGCGGACAGCTCGATGGCGTTGTCCGGGTCCGGAATGATCACGAAGTCGTTCTCGGTGCCGTGGCCCTTGAGGAAGGAGAGGCTGTTCTGCGTCACCCGCTCATGGTACCGAGCCGCTGGTCGCGGGCACTCAGCGGAGCCGGGCCACCCGGTACACGGCCAGGGCCACGAGGGCCAGCGCGGCCACGGCGTACAGCGCGGCCACGCGCCAGTCGGGGCGGCGGCCGCTGCCCCGGGCCGGGAGCCCGGGCCAGGTGTAGCCGACGCGGCGCGCGGCCATCATGCCCCAGCCGCCGGCGCAGCAGCTGATGAGGAATCCGAGCATGGCGACCACGGCTCCGCCGTCGCCGAACTCGAAGGCGAGCGGGAAGGCGAACATCAGCGAACCGGCGGCGGCGAGCATCACGATGGGGGCGATCTGCCACAGGCGCAGGCGGCGCTGCGGACGCAGTTCGACCTCGAACTCGGGCCCGCCCGCCTCGAGCTCCGCGTCCGGCGCGTCCGGGCCGTCGGGTGTCAGGCGCGCGGGCTCGGCGGGCAGGCCGAGCCCGGGGGCTTCCGGTCCGGCGGCGTTCCCGCTGCCGGTTCCGGTTCCGGTTCCGGTTTCCGCTCCGGCTCCGCTTCGGGTTCCGCTTTCGCCCGCGCTTGCGTCCAACCGGTCGAGAAGCTTCGGGTCCGCTTCCCGCCGGGTGTTGCCCTGCCCGGTGTCACGAGGGCCGGCCTCCATCGCCACGCGCCCTCCCCACTCGGACTCAGTACGCCGCCATGCACTGCCGGTGACCGCACCGCCAGGAGTTTGATGATGGCACGCTCCCGACCCCCCGACGGGCGCCCGGGGCGTCCCGATGCCATCACGTGATCAGGCTGTAACCGCTCGTTCGACCAACGTCTGGGCGATCCCGGGGAGTTCCCCCCGGTCGGCGGCAGCGCCACTGAGCCAGTGCACCCGCGGATCGCGGCGGAACCAGGAATCCTGCCGCCGGGCGAACCGCTTGGTGGCGCGGACGGTCTCGGCCCTGGCCTCGTCCTCGGTGCACTCCCCGGCGAGCGCGGCGAGCACCTGCTGGTAGCCCAGCGCCCTGGAGGCGGTGATTCCGTCGCGCAGTCCCCGGGCTTCGAGGGCGCGGACCTCCTCCACCAGCCCGTCCTCCCACATCCGGTCCACGCGCAGCGCGATCCGCTCGTCGAGCTCGGGCCGGCCCACGTCGACGCCGATCTGCACGGTGTCGTAGACGGACTCGTGGCCGGGCAGGTTGGCGGTGAAGGGGCGCCCGGTGATCTCGATGACCTCCAGCGCGCGGACGATCCTGCGGCCGTTGCTCGGCAGGATCGCGCGGGCGGCGGCGGGGTCGGACGCGGCGAGGCGGGCGTGCAGGGCGCCGGGGCCGCGCAGGGTGAGCTCCTCTTCCAGCCGGGCACGGACCTCGGGGTCGGTGCCGGGGAACTCCATGGCGTCCAGGGCGCCGCGCACGTACAGGCCGGATCCGCCGACGAGGACGGGCGTACGGCCCTGCGCGAGCAGCTTGTCGATCTCGATGCGGGCCAGGCGCTGGTACTCGGCGACGTTGGCGGTCTCGGTGACGTCCCAGATGTCGAGGAGGTGGTGCGGGACCCCGCCCCGTTCCGCGGTCGTCAGTTTGGCGGTGCCGATGTCCATCCCCCGGTACAGCTGCATGGAGTCGGCGTTGACGACTTCGCCGTCGAAATGGCGGGCCAGGGCGACGCCCAGATCGGACTTTCCGGCCGCGGTGGGTCCGACGACGGCGATGACCCGCGGGGCGGGGGCTGCTTTCCTCACCGCCCCAGTCTCGCAAACCCTGAGGCGTGTACCCGATCGGGTGAGGTGACGGGCCGGGAACGGGGTCGTTGCCCTGGCGAGGTTCCGGCCGACGTGCGCCCGGCGGCGCGCGATCGGCGGAGGCCGGTCCGGCCAAGGCGGAACTTCACTCACACGAGTAACGTTATGGGAGTAGACATGGGCGTTTTTGATCGGTTTTTTCGTCGTAAGGACGAGGTTGCGGCCGAGGAGGTCGCGGTCGAGGCCGTGACGACGGAGTCCGGTACGGCCGACGAGGCAGAGGCCGAGCCTGCTGGTGCGGAGGCTCCCGCGGCGGAAGCCGTGGAGATCCCGAAGCAGCAGTCGGCCGAGGTGGCCGTGGACAGCGAAGCCGGCGAGGGCGCCCGTACGTAGCGACCGCCAATGGAAGGTGACCCATGGGCCTGCTGGACACTCTGAAGGCCAAGCTCGCTCCGGCGAAGGACAAGGTCGGCGACCTCGCCCAGAAGAACGAGGGCAAGATCACCGAGGGTCTGGACAAGGTGGCCAAGGCCGTGGACTCCAAGACCCACGGCAAGTACAGCGACCGGATCACGAGCGGGACGGGCAAGGCGAAGGACGCGCTGGGCAAGATCGCGCACAAGGACGCCGGCGGGCCGCCGCCGCCCCCAGCTTCCTGACGCGGTACCGGAAAGGGGCGCGGGACCGGCTGGAGCCGGTTCCGCGCCCCTCCGCTGTTCCGTGCCCCTGCGTCGTTCCGTTTACCCCTGAGTCGTTCCGTGTCCCGTGTCCCTGAGGGGTCCTGCGCACGCAGCTCCGTCGTCAGCGCACGCAGCGGCGGTTCCTAGGACCAGGCGGCGACGAAGTACCCGACCCCGTACGGCGCGTCCTCGTACAACAGGCGCCCCTCCAGCCCGGCGCCTTCGGCAGCGCCCGCCAGGACCTGCCAGGGGGCCCGTCCTGCGGCCAGCAGCTCGGCCGCGAGCCCCGCATCGAGGGCGGCGAGCGCGGCGGTGTCGGCGGCGCCCAGCGCCCGCGCGGCGGCGGCGTCGAAGCCGGCCGCGCGCTCGTCGAGGTAGCCGGGGGCCTTCAGGGTCCGGCAGGCGCTGCCGTCACCCATCACGAGCAGCGCGACGCGGGCGTCCCGCGCGGCCAGCTCCCGGCCTGCCTCCAGGCACCGCCCGCTCTCCAGCGGCTCCGCGACCGCGAGCCCCTCCACGGGGGCGGCGCCCCAGCGCGCGTGCCGCAGCAGCCAGGCACCGACGGCGAGCGAAAGGGGCAGCGGGCGCGGACCCTCCTCACCCTCCCCGAGCCGTACGTCGGTCTCGACCCCGAACCCGCGGAAGGTGCCGCGGGCCCCCTGCGGGTAGGGCCCGCTGCGGTCCGGGTCGGCGGCCCCGACCACGACGAGCAGGTCGGGCCGGGAGGCGGCGAGCACCGCGAGCGCGTCGGAGCAGGCGGTGCGGGCGTCGCCGAGTTCGGCGGCGGCGCCCGAGGCGACCTCCGGCACGAGCAGCGGCGGCGAGGGACAGACGGCGGCGGCTACGAGCATGATCCGCAGCCTAGTGCTCTGGCCGGCAAACCTTCCCGGTCGGGGCACCGGCCGCCGCCCGCGGCGGATCGTCAGTCGATCGCGCAGCCCGAGGTGGCGGCGGGCAGCGGGGCCGGGACGCCCAGGGTCGGGATGCCGAGCATGACCCCGGCGGGCTGGGCCGGAGCGGCGTTCCGCTTCTCCCAGGCGTCGCCGGCGCGGGTGCGGCGCACGGTCAGGGTCGGGCCCTCGGCCAGCAGGTGGTGCGGGGCGGCGTAGGTGATGTCCACGGTGACCACGTCGCCCGGCCTGACCTCCGCGTCCGGCTTCGTGAAGTGGACCAGGCGGTTGTCGGGGGCGCGGCCCGACAGGCGGTGGGTGGCGCCGTCCTTGCGGCCCTCGCCCTCCGCGACCATGACCTCCAGCGTGCGGCCGACCTGCTTCTTGTTCTCCTCCCAGGAGATCTCCTCCTGGAGGGCGACCAGGCGCATGTAGCGGTCCTGCACGACCTCCTTGGGGATCTGCCCGTCCATGTCGGCGGCGGGGGTGCCGGGCCGCTTGGAGTACTGGAAGGTGAAGGCGCTCGCGAAACGGGCCTCGCGCACCACGTGCATCGTCTGCTGGAAGTCCTCCTCCGTCTCGCCGGGGAAGCCCACGATGATGTCGGTGGAGATCGCGGCGTGCGGGATCACGGCGCGGACCTTCTCGATGATGCCGAGGAAACGCTCCTGCCGGTACGACCGGCGCATCGCCTTGAGGATCGGGTCCGAGCCGGACTGCAGCGGCATGTGCAGCTGCGGCATCACGTTCGGGGTCTCGGCCATGGCCGCGATCACGTCGTCGGTGAAGTCGCGCGGGTGCGGGGAGGTGAAGCGGACCCGTTCCAGGCCCTCGATCTGCCCGCAGGCGCGCAGCAGCTTGCTGAAGGCCTCACGGTCGCCCAGGTCGGAGCCGTACGCGTTGACGTTCTGGCCGAGCAGGGTGATCTCGCTGACGCCCTCGGCGACCAGGGCCTCCACCTCGGCGAGGATGTCGCCGGGACGACGGTCCTCCTCCTTGCCGCGCAGCGCCGGGACGATGCAGAAGGTGCAGGTGTTGTTGCAGCCGACGGAGATCGAGACCCAGGCGGCGTACGCGGACTCGCGGCGGGTCGGCAGCGTGGAGGGGAACGCCTCCAGCGACTCGGCGATCTCGATCTGCGCCTCTTCCTGGATGCGGGCGCGCTCCAGCAGCACGGGCAGCTTGCCGATGTTGTGCGTACCGAAGACGACGTCGACCCAGGGGGCCTTCTTGACGATCGTGTCGCGGTCCTTCTGGGCGAGGCAGCCGCCGACGGCGATCTGCATGCCGGGCCGCTTCGTCTTCATCGGGGCGAGCCGGCCGAGGTTGCCGTAGAGCTTGTTGTCGGCGTTCTCGCGGACCGCGCAGGTGTTGAAGACCACGACGTCGGCATCACCGTCGGAGCCCTCGGGCGCGCGGACGTAGCCGGCGTCCTCCAGCAGACCGGAGAGCCGCTCGGAGTCGTGCACGTTCATCTGGCACCCGTAGGTGCGCACCTCGTATGTTCCCTTGACGTCCACTGCCGTGCTCCGGTCGCTGCTGCTGGTCATGGAACAAGGGTAGGCGGTACCCGGAGGCCCTCCGGCCGCCCCGGGCGGCGGCCGTACCGTGACAGGACGGCGGACGGGGTGGCAGGATCGCGCCATGCCTCACGTACCGCCCCGGATCAGCAGGCGCCACGCCCTGCGGGCCCTGGTGGCCGTACTCGCCCTGCTCGGCGTCCTGCTCTGGTGGCTGAAGCCCTTCGGGGAACCCGAGCTCAAGGGCAGGCTGACCTTCAGCACGGGTGTCAAGACCGGGGTCTACCACCTGTACGGAGAGCTGCTGGAGCAGCAGCTGCGACAGGACATGCCCGGGGTGAAGGTCCGGCTGGAGACCAGCGAAGGCTCGCAGCAGAACCTGCAGCGGGTGGCCGCCGGTCAGGCGGACTTCACGGTGGCGACGGCGGACGCGGTGGCCAAGTACCGGCAGGACGGGAAGCCCGGCGCGGCCTACCTGCGCGGCTGCGCCCGGCTGTACGACGACTACGTGCAGTTGGTGGTGCCGGCCGGCTCCCCGGTGCAGTCGGCCCGTGACCTGCGGGGCAAGCGGGTGGCGATCGGCCAGCCGGGATCCGGGGTGCGGCTCATCTCGGAGCGGCTGCTGACGGCGGCCAAGCTGGACCCGGTGCGGGACGTCACCCCGGTGTCCATCGGCATCGACACCATGCCGGCCGAGCTGGAGGCCGGGCGGATCGACGCCTTCTTCTGGTCGGGCGGGCTGCCGACGAACGCGGTGCGCGAGCTGTCGGAGCGGTTCGACATCAGGCTGGTGCAGCTCGGCGACCTGGTGGAGCAGCTGCAGGGAAGCGGCAGCCCGGCGCGCTACTACCGGGCGGCGGTGATGCCGCAGGACGCGTACGCGCGGGCGCGCAACACCAGCGCGGTGGCGACTCTGGCCGTGCCGAACCTGCTGGTGACCACGGAGGGCACGGACCCCGAGCTGACCGAGCGGTTCACGCGGACGGTGATCCTCAGCCGCGACCGCATCGGGCGCGAGGTGCACGCGGCGCAGCTGGTGGACCTGCGGACGGCGATCTATACCGATCCCCTGGACCTGCACGAGGGCGCGCGGCGCTACTACCGCTCGGTCAAGCCGTAGCGGTCGGCGGACACGCGGTGGCGGTCGGCGGACACGCCGCGGCGGCCGTCACGCCGTGGGGACCGTCACGCCGTGGGGGCCGTCACGTCGTGGGGGCCTGGGGCAGCAGCATGGTCGCCGCGGCGGCCGCGCCGATCAGGCCCGCATGCGTGCCGAGGCTCGCCGGCACCACCTCCAGCTTCCGTACGAAGGACAGCGTGGCGTAGTCGGCGAGATGGCTGCGGATCGGCGCGAAGAGGGTCTCCCCGGAAGCGGCGACGCCCCCGCCGATGACCGCGATGTCCGTCTCGACGAGGGTCGCGGTGGCGGCGATGGCCGCCGCCAGGGCCCGGCCCGCACGGTCGAAGGCGGCCAGCGCGACCGGGTCTCCGGCCTCGGCGGCCGCGGCCATGCCCGCCGCCGTGGCGTCGCCCCCGGGCTCCGGCGGGGTCCAGCCCTGGGCGCGGGCCCAGTCGGCGATGGCGGTGCCGGAGGCGATCGACTCGACGCAGCCGCGGCTGCCGCAGACGCAGGGTTCGCCGTCAAAGGCCACGCTGATGTGGCCGATGTGACCCGCGTTGCCGGTGGGGCCGGGGTGGAGCTGGTTGTTCAGGATGAGGCCGCCGCCGACGCCCGTGGACACCACCATGCACAGGGCGTTGGCGTGGCCCCGGGCAGCTCCCAGCCAGTGTTCCGCGGCCGTCATGGCCACGCCGTCGCCGGCCAGCACGGCCGGAACGGCCGCTCCGCGCGCCGCGAGCTCGGCCGTGACCCGGGCCTGGACCGGGAACTCCCGCCACGCTGCGATGTTGACCGGGCTGACCGTCCCCCGGGAGGAGTCCACCGGGCCCGCGCTGCCGATGCCGCAGCGGACCGCCGAGGGCCACAGGGGGGAGCCGGACAGGTCGGTGATGACCTCGGTGACCGCCGCCATGACGGCTTCCGCATCGCCGCCGCGCGGGGTCGGCCGACGGGTCGTGGCCGTCATCCCGCCGTCGGGGTGCACCAGCGCCCCGGCGATCTTCGTCCCTCCGATGTCGATCGCCACCGTCAGGCCTGCGGCCGGGGTGCCGCCTCGCGGGGTGGGGAAGGGGGCGGCGGTGGGAGAGGTCACGGTGGCGGCTCCAGGAAGGGGTCAGGATTCAGTATGCGCCGCCCGGGGGCGCCGTACTCTCCCGCGGCTCGAGCCGCGGCCGCTCGCTCGTGCGCACCCCGGGCGGCCGTCCCGCCAGGACGGCGAGGAGTTCCCCGGCAGCGAGCCGGCCGAAGCCTGCCGTGTCCCGGACGAGGGCGGTGAGCCGGGGGTGGGTGACCCGGCACAGGGCGGAGTCGTCCCAGGCCACCAGGGAGAGACGGCCGGGCACGGGAATGCCGAGCTCGGCGGCGACCGCGATCCCCGCGACCGCCATCACATCGTTGTCGTAGACCAGCGCGGTGGGGGGCTCCGGCTCGGCGAGGACCCTGCGGGTGGCCGCCGCCCCCTCGGCATCGGAGTAGTCGGTGACCACCGAGCGCACCCGGTCGGGGCCCAGCCCGCGCAGTGCAGCCCCGGTGCGCAGCGCCTCGATCCGGCGGGCCGTGTGGGCGAGATCGGGGAGTCCCGCGACGTGGACGATCCGGCGGTGGCCCAGGCCGTGGAGGTGGTCGAGGATCCGGGTCATCGCCCCGGCGTCGTCGGCCCGGACCGAGGAGACGGCGGCCGTGGCCGCGGAAGGCGAGGGGGAGGCGGAGGGGGAGGGGTCCCCCTCGCCCACCATGACCGCGGGCAGGCCCAGCCGGCCGAGCAGCTCCGGGCGCGGGTCGTGCGCACGCGGGTCGACGACGAGCACGCCGTCGACGCGCCGCTCGGCCCACCAGCGGCGGTAGAGGGCGCACTCGGCGTCGATGTCCTCGACGACCTGGAACAGCAGGGCGGTCCGGGCGGCGGAGAGGACCTCCTGGATGCCGGAGACGAGCTGGAGGAAGAAGGACTCGACGCCGAGCGTGTGCGCGGGCCGCGCGAGGACCAGCCCGACGGCTCCGGAACGTTCGCCGGACAGGGCTCGGGCGGCGCTGTTGGGCTGCCAGCCGAGCTCCTCGGCGAGGCGGCGGATGCGGGCACGGGTCTCCTGGGACACGCCCGGCCGGTCGTTGAGCGCGAAGGAGACGGCGCTCTGCGACACCCCGGCCCGACGGGCGATGTCCTTCATGGTGGGTCTGCGGGCCATGCCTGCCTCGTCCCTCTGTGACGCGTGATGCGCTCGGCGGCCGGGGAGTTCGTCCGTCGGTGGCAACTCCGTTGCCGGGCGGCCACATAACGACTCTCCATTTCCCCGGAGTTTCCTGTCAGGGGCGCAGCTAAAGCGCATTAGTACGTACAGCTTCGGATGGCCTGAACCCCCGAGTCAACCGGGCTTCAGCGCATAAGCAGTAGCCTCCGAGGCCCTGTTGACTTTCCCCCTCCATACCGGCAGGTTGTGGCCCGCCCCGTGAATTCCTCAGGACTCCAGGGACGCCCAGTGCACGCAGACGCACCCCGTTTCGGTGCCAACTACACCCCGGCCCGCGGCTGGTTCCACCACTGGTTGGACTTCGACCTCGACGAGGTCGCGGCCGATCTCGACTCGCTCGCCGCACTCGGGCTGGACCACGTCCGCGTGTTCCCGCTGTGGCCGGTGTTCCAGCCGAACCGGACGCTCATCCGCCCCCGCGCGGTGGAGCAGCTCGTCGCGCTCGCCGACGCGGCCGCCGCACGCGGGCTCGACGTCGCCGTGGACGGGTTGCAGGGGCACCTGTCGAGCTTCGACTTCCTGCCCGCCTGGACCAGGACCTGGCACCGGCGCAGCCTCTTCACCGACCCGGACGTGGTCCGCGCCCAGGAGGAGTACCTGCGCACCCTGGCCGGAGCCCTCGCGGACCGGCCCAACTTCCTGGGCATGACCGTCGGCAACGAGGTCAACCAGTTCTCCGACGCCCCCCACCCCGACCCCGACCGGATCAGCCGGGACCAGGCCGCCCGCTGGCTGGAGCGGATGCTCGCCGCCTGCGAGCAGGGCGCGCCGGGGCGCCTGCACCTGCACGCCGCGTACGACGCCGCCTGGTACCGGGACGGCCATCCGTTCACCGTCGCACAGGCGGCCCGGCTGGGCGCGGCGACCGCGGTGCACTCCTGGGTGTTCAACGGCACCGCGCAGCGCCACGGCCCGACGGGGACGGCCACCGAGCACCACGCCGCGTACCTGATCGAGCTGTCCAAGGCCTGGGCGCTGGACCCGCACCGCCCGGTGTGGCTCCAGGAGGTCGGCGCCCCCGCTCCGTTCATCGCGCCGGAGCGGGCGGCCGCCTTCACCGAGGCCACCGTGGCCAACGCGCTGGACTGCCCGGACCTGTGGGGGGTGACCTGGTGGTGCTCGCACGACGTGTCGCGGGAGCTCGCGGACTTCCCGGAGCTGGAGTACGGCCTCGGCCTCCTCACCAACGACCGCCGCACCAAACCCGCCGGAGCCGCCCTCGCCCGGATCACCGCGGCGTGGCGGGGGCGCGGGCACCGTCCGGCCGTACGGTCCACCGCGCTGGTGGTGGACGTCGGCGGGGCCGACGCGGCTCCGCGGCGCTCGGTGTGCGCCCCCGGCGGCGCGTTCTTCGAGGCGTGGGCGGCGCTCACCGCGGAGGGGGTCCGGCCCGCGGTGGTGCTGGCCGAGCTCGCCGAGGACCCCGCGCACCTGTCCGCGCGCGGCATCACCGAGGTGCTGCGCGTCCCCGACCCGAGCTGACGCCCACCCGGAGGAACCCGCATGTCCGAGAGCGATGCCTTACGGCGCGACCCGGCGCGACGCGAACCGGAACGACAGGACCCGGTAGGACAGGACCCGGAACGACAGGACCCGGTACGACACGGAGCCGTACGACACGAAGCGGTACGACATGAGGCGGTACGCCCGACCCGCCGCACGGTCCTGGCGGCCGGTGCGGGGGCCATGGCCCTGCCGGCCGGGCCCGCTCCGGCCCCGGCACCCACTGCGGCCCCGGCCCCGGCACCACCCCTCCCGGAGGCCGCCAGGACCACGCCGACGGGCCCGCCCACCGCGGACGCCCCCGCCGGCCTGGCGCCGTACGCCTCCTACTGGTTCCCCGATTCCCTCCCCGCGGGCGTCCCCGGCCCCGGGATCGTGTGGCGCTCGCTCAAGGCCTGGACCCCGCACAGCGACCCCGATCTCGCCCACAACACCGCGACCGTGCCGCTCGCGCCGCGCTTCACCCCCGTGCCGCCGCACCGCGGCGCCCGCACGGACCAGGCCCGCATCGCCTCCCTCGTCTCGTTCGGACCCACCGCGCAGAACCCCTCGCAGGGCTCGGCCACCGCCGACTACTACGCGCTGACGCACTGGGCGTACATCGACGAGCTGGTCTTCTGGGGCGGCTCCTCCGGCGAGGGCATCGTGCTCGCCCCGAACGCGCCCGTGGTCGACGCCGCCCACCGCAACGGCGTCCGGGTCCTGGGCAACGTCTTCCTGCCGCCCGCGGCCTACGGCGGCGACCTCCGCTGGACCCGCGACCTGGTCCAGCGAGACGCCCTCGGCCGCTTCCCGATCGCCGAGCAGCTGGTGCGGGTGGCGTGCGCGTACGGCTTCGACGGCTGGTTCGTCAATGCCGAGACCGAGGGCGGCGACAGCGAACTCGCCTCCCTGATGCGCCGGTTCCTGCGCGCTCTGCGGGCGGCCGGCGCACCCCACGGCCTGCGCATCACGTGGTACGACGCCATGAACACCACCGGCCGCGTCGGCTGGCAGGGCGCGCTCAACGAGCTCAACCAGGAGTTCTTCGAGGACCGCTCCGGCAGGGTCGCGGACACGATGTTCGTGGACTTCCGCTGGACCCCGCAGACCCTGGCCGACTCCGGGGCGCTCGCGGACCGGCTGGGCCGTTCCCGCCACGAGCTGTGGGCAGCCGTGGACACCGAGTCCCGCGGCTGGGATTCCCCCGTCCGCTGGGACGCGATCATCCCGCGCGAGGGCGGCCACGTCGTCAGCTACGGCTTCTACCGGCCCGAGTGGACCCTGGGCCACCTCACCGACCGCTCCCCCGGCGCTTTCCACCGCGCCGACGACCGGTTCTGGACGGGCAGGTCCCTCAATCCCTCCCGCCCGGACCCCGAGGACCCCTGGCGAGCCCCCGCCACGGCCGTCGCCGACCGGGCCACGGTCGCCTCGCTGCCGTTCGCCTGTTCCTTCAACACCGGGCACGGGGAGCGCTGGTACGAGGAGGGCGAGGCCGTCTCCGACACCCCGTGGAACCACCTCGGGCTCCAGGACCGGCTGCCGGGCCGCCGCTGGGTCGTGGACACCGCGGGGGCCCGGCCCGCGGTGACCCTGGACTTCGCGCGTGCCTGGCGCGGCGGCTCCAGCCTGCTCGTCGCCGGTCGGCTCACCGGCCCGGCCGCCGTCGGGCTGCACGCGACCCGCCTGCCCCTGTCCGGGTCCACGGTCCTGGAGCTGGTGCACGCCACCGAGGCGGGCCCGGTGGCCGTGGAGGTCGGGGTGGCCACGCGCGAGCCGGCGGCTCCGGGCGAGCCGGTCCCGTACACCTGGCTCCGGTCGCAGACCCTCGGCGCGGGGCCGGCCTGGCGCCGGGCGCGGGTCGGGCTGTCGGCGCTGGCGGGGGAGACCGCGTACGGATTTGCGGTACGGATCACGGGACTCGGGAAGAGAGCCGTGGCGTGGCGGCTCGGGGCCTTGTCGGTACGCGACACCACCGCCGGTCGGCGCCCGGCGTCTCCTGCCGCCCTGACCGTGGACGCCTCGGCCCGCCACCGCGACGCGGCCGAGGTCCGCCTGTCGTGGCGCCGGGCGGCCTGGCCGGTGCGGCACTACACGGTGTGCCGGGTGCTGCCCGACGGCGCCCGCCGCTTCCTCGGCGGCACCTGCGGCGCCGCCTTCTACCTGCCCGCCGTCCGGCAGGCGGGCCGGGAGCGGGCGGCGGTCTTCGAGGTGCGCGCCGTGGACGAGCTGTATGCGGCGTCCCTGCCGGCCCGCACCACGCTGGTCTGGTAGAAGCGCAGGTCAAGAGGTGTGCGGGTCGGTTCGCGGCACCGCCACCGTCACGCGCAGCCCGTGCGGCGGGTTCGTCTCGTACGAGAGGGACCCGCCTCCCGCGGCGAGCAGGGCCCGGGAGATCGACAGGCCGAGCCCGGAGCCCTTGACGTTCTGGTGCCGGCCGCTGCGCCAGAACCGGTCGCCGATGCGCAGCAGCTCGTCCTCGGTCAGGCCGGGGCCGCGGTCGGCGACGACCACGCGGACGGTGCGCTCGACCACCTCGACCGACACCTCGACCTCCTCACCCGTGGGGGTGAATTTCAGTGCGTTGTCGATGACGGCGTCGAGCGCGCTGGACAGGGCGATGGGGTCGGCCCAGCCGGTGACGGCGGACCGGCCCGTCCCGGTGAGCCGGACGCCCTTCTCCTCGGCGTACGGACGCCAGGCGGCGACCCGTTCGGCCGCCAGTGCCCCGATGTCGGTGAGGCTGATCTCGGCGGAGGCGTGCTCGGCCAGCGCCAGGTCCAGCAGGTCGTCCAGGACCTGGGTCAGGCGCTTGCCCTCGGCGCGCACGGAGGCGATCTCCTCGTTGCCCTCGGGGAGTTCGAGGGCGAGCAGCTCGATCCGCAGGAGCAGCGCGGCGAGCGGGTTGCGCAGCTGGTGGGAGGCGTCCGCGACGAACGCCCGCTGCTGCTCCAGTACCTCTTCGACGTTGTCGGCCATCTCGTTGAACGACCGGGCCAGGCGTTGGAGTTCCGGGGGCCCGCCGGCGGCCGCGACCCGCGAGTTCATCCGGCCGGTGGCGATGCCGTGGGCGGCCGCGTCCAGGGTCTGCACGGGCTTGAGGACCCAGCTGGTCAGGCGCAGGGCGGCGCCGAAGGCGACCAGCATGGCGGCGGCGAGCCCGCCCCCGATGAGCAGCCAGCCCTGCAGGATCCGGCCGCGCATCAGGTCGGTGGGTGACTCGGTGGCGACGACGGCGACCACGTCACCGTCGAGGACGACCGGTGAGACGACGAGGAGTTTGCCCTGGGTCTGCCAGGGCCAGACCTGGCCGGGGTCGTGGCTGCGCCGCCCGGCCAGGGCCTCCTTGAAGGCGCGCCGGCCCTCGCCGGACTCGGGGAGCTGCCACCAGCCGGGGGCGCGGGCCATGGCGTTGTCGTCGCGGTAGAAGATGCCGACGCGGATGCCGTACAGCTCCTGGTAGCGGGTGAGTTCGCGCTGGAGGGTCCCGATGCGCTCGTCGGCGCCGCTGGATCCGGAGCCCTCGGCGTTGACGACGAACTGGGCCAGCGCGGCGAAGCGGGCACTGTCGTCGATGCGGTCGACGACCACCCGCTGCTGCTGTCCGGCGGCCAGGCTCACCGCGAGCGGGAAGCCGAGCGCGAGGAGCGTGCCCGCCATCAGGACGACGAGCAGGGGGAGCAGCCTGGCGCGCACGGAGCAGGTTTCCTAGGGGGCGGTGGGGGCGGTGGGGGCGACGAGCCGGTAGCCCACCCCGCGGACGGTCTCGATGAGAGCGGGCATGTGCAGCTTGGAGCGCAGCGAGGCGACGTGGACCTCCAGGGTCCGCCCGGTCCCCTCCCAGCTCGTGCGCCACACCTCGCTGATGATCTGCTCGCGGCGGAAGACGACACCGGGCCGCTGCGCGAGCAGGGCCAGCAGGTCGAACTCCTTGCGGGTGAGCGGCACATCGGCGCCGTCCACGCTGACCCGGCGGGTGGGCAGCTCGATGCTGACGGAGCCGAGCCGGACGGTGGCGGGCGTCCCGGTGCCGGTGGCGGCGGCCTCCTCGGAGGCGCCGGTGCGCCGGGCGACCGCGTGGATGCGGGCCAGGAGCTCACCGGTGTCGTAGGGCTTGACGACGTAGTCGTCGGCACCCATGTTCAGGCCGTGGATGCGGGAGCGCACGTCGCCCCGCGCGGTCACCATGATGACGGGCGTGGCGGTGCGCTTGCGGATCTTGCCGCACACCTCGTAGCCGTCCTGGTCGGGCAGTCCGAGGTCGAGCAGGACGACGCCGAACGGCGGGGCTCCGGCGGGCAGCAGGGCCTGGAGGGCCTCCTCGCCGTTGCGGGCGTGGGTGACCTGGAAGCCGTGCCGGGTGAGGATCGCGGACAGGGCGGCGGCGACGTGGTCGTCGTCCTCGACGAGCAGCAGTCTCATGTCGTCCCCCCTCTCCTTCTCTCGGTCTTCGGCGTCTTGGTTCAGGGCCACCCTGCATCCACGCCGATGCGGACCCCCACGTCAAGGGGGTACCGGCCCGGCGCGTCTTCCGTTATCCACCCGGTACGAGCCGATCGGCGTGGCGCACGGAGCGTATCCGGGTGAGGCCGGATCGTTATGCTCAATTCTCCCTCAGATGTGATGACGCTGTGGATGCGTCGTCACTACTGTCCTCCCAACCGAGGAGGACGGAGCAAGAAGCCGATGAGCGGAGTATCAGTGACCAAGGACGTGCAGGACGCGGCCGGTGCCGCGGACGACCTGGTCGTGCTGAGCAACGTCAACAAGCACTTCGGCGCGCTGCACGTGCTTCAGGACATCGATCTGAGCATTGCCCGCGGTGAGGTCGTCGTGGTGATCGGTCCTTCGGGATCGGGCAAGTCCACGCTGTGCCGGACCATCAACCGGTTGGAAACCATCGACTCGGGCACCATCACGCTCGACGGCAAGGAGCTGCCCTCGGAGGGCAGGGAACTCGCCCGGCTGCGTGCCGACGTCGGCATGGTCTTCCAGTCGTTCAACCTCTTCGCGCACAAGACGGTGCTCCAGAACGTCATGCTGGGCCAGCTCAAGGTCCGCAAGGCGGACCAGGCGGCCGCCCACGCCAAGGCGGTGGCCCTGCTGGACCGGGTGGGCGTCGGCTCGCAGGCCGACAAGTACCCGGCGCAGCTCTCCGGCGGCCAGCAGCAGCGCGTGGCGATCGCCCGCGCGCTGGCGATGGAGCCGAAGGTGATGCTGTTCGACGAGCCGACCTCGGCGCTCGACCCGGAGATGATCAACGAGGTGCTGGAGGTCATGCAGCAGCTCGCCCGCGAGGGGATGACCATGGTGGTCGTCACGCACGAGATGGGCTTCGCCCGCTCTGCGGCCAATCGGGTCGTCTTCATGGCCGACGGAAAGATCGTCGAAGAGGCCGCGCCCGAGCAGTTCTTCAGCAACCCGCGCAGCGACCGGGCCAAGGACTTCCTGTCGAAGATCCTCCACCACTGAGGCTCCGGTCTGGTAGTCATCCGGTGACGGACCACCGCGGGGCCGCTTCGGCCGGCCGCGCGGGCGGCCGTACGCGTCGCTCGTCGTTCAACAACGTCTCATCCGAGGGAAGTTCACCATGAAGATCTCCAAGGCCGTTGCGGCCGCGGCCGCAGCCGTCGCTCTCGCCCTGACCGCGACCGCCTGTGGCGGCAGCGGCGACAAGGCCGCCAGTGACGGCGGTGCGTCCGGTGACGCCAAGAAGGACAAGATCGTCATCGGCATCAAGTTCGACCAGCCGGGTCTGGGCCTCAAGACCCCGGACGGCAAGTTCGCGGGCTTCGACGTCGACGTCGCCACCTACGTGGCCAAGGAGCTCGGCTACGAGCCGAACCAGATCGAGTTCAAGCAGGCCGTCAGTGCCGAGCGCGAGAACCTGATCGCGAACGGCGACGTGAAGCTGGTCGTCGCCACGTACACGATCAACGACAAGCGCAAGGCCAAGGTCGACTTCGCCGGCCCGTACTTCCTGGCCCACCAGGACCTGCTGGTCCGCGCCGACGACAACTCGATCACCAAGGCCGAGGACCTCAACAAGAAGAAGCTCTGCTCGGTCTCCGGCTCCACCTCCGCGCAGAACGTCAAGACCAAGCTGGCCCCCGAGGCCGACCTCCAGGAGTACCCGGGCTACTCCGAGTGCCTGACCGGCCTGGAGAACAAGGCCGTGGACGCGCTGACCACGGACGGTTCGATCCTCGCCGGCTACGCCGCGCAGGAGAAGAACAAGGGCAAGTTCAAGCTGGTCGGCCTGAAGCTGAGCGACGAGCCCTACGGCATCGGCCTGAAGAAGGGCGACAAGGACCTCCAGACCAAGGTCAACGCCGCGCTCAAGAAGATGGTCGAGGACGGCTCCTGGCAGAAGGCCGTGGACAAGAACCTCGGCCCCGCCGGGTACCAGGCCGACCCCGCGCCGCAGATCACCGAAGGCAGCTGATTCATCGGTGAGGGGGCCGCGCCGCCCGCCCACGTCGGGCAGCGGCCCCCCTCACCGGCCATCCTGGGGAGAGCGCAGGGCAACGTGTTCGACTTTCTTACTTCCGGGCAGTACGACGTGCTCGGAGCCTTCTGGGTGACGGTTCAGCTCACCCTCTACTCGGCCGTCGGATCCCTGATCTGGGGTGTGGCGCTGGCCGGGATGCGGGTCAGTCCGGTCCCGCTGATGCGGGCCTTCGGCACCGCGTACGTCAACACCGTGCGCAACACGCCGCTGACCCTGCTGATCCTCGGCTGCTCGCTGGGCCTGTACCAGACCCTGAGCATCACGCTCGGCGGGGACGGCTCCAAGGACGTCGGCTTCCGCCTCGCGATCCTGGGTCTGATCGCCTACACCGGCACGTTCGTCTGCGAGGCGCTGCGCTCGGGCATCAACACGGTGCCCGTGGGACAGGCCGAGGCGGCCCGCGCGCTGGGGCTGAGCTTCTTCCAGGTGCTCACCCTGGTCGTGCTTCCCCAGGCCTTCCGGGCGGTCATCGCGCCGCTCACCAACGTACTGATCGCCCTCACCAAGAACACCACGGTGGCGGCGACCATCGGCGTGGCCGAGGCGGCCCTGCTGATGAAGGAAATGCTGGAGAACGAGGCGGACGCGCTCTTCGCGGTGTTCGCGGTCTTCGCTCTCGGCTTCGTCCTGCTGACCCTGCCCACCGGCCTGCTGCTGGGCTGGGTGGCCAAGCGAGTGGCGGTGAAGCGATGACCTCCGTTCTGTACGACACCCCCGGCCCCAAGGCCAAGATCCGCAACTGGATCTACACCGCGGTCTTCGTGGTGCTCGTGGGCCTGGCCCTGTGGTGGATCCTCGACCGCATGGCCGACAAGAACCAGCTCGAGGCCGCCAAATGGTCCCCGTTCATCACGGACGGCCAGATCTGGACGACGTTCCTGCTGCCCGGCCTCGGTGAGACCCTCAAGGCCGGCGTGATCGCGATGGTGATCGCGCTGCCGCTCGGCGCCCTCCTCGGCATCGCCCGGCTCTCGGACCACGCCTGGGTGCGCGTCCCGGTCGGCACGGTCGTGGAGTTCTTCCGCGCCATCCCGGTCCTGATGCTGATGATCTTCAGCTCCGCGCTGTACGTCATGCTCGGCACGGTCAGCTCCGACGTGCGGCCGCTGTACGCGGTGGTCACCGGTCTCGTCCTCTACAACGCCTCGGTGATCGCCGAGATCGTCCGGGCCGGCATCCTGTCCCTGCCCCGCGGCCAGACCGACGCGGCCAAGGCGATCGGCATGCGCAAGGGCCAGATCATGACGTACGTCCTGGTCCCGCAGGCCGTTACGGCGATGCTGCCCGCCCTGGTCAGCCAGCTCGTGGTGATCCTCAAGGACACGGCGCTCGGCGGCGCCGTCCTCGGCTTCGCCGACCTGATGTCGATGAACCGGCAGATCTCCGCCAACTACAGCAACACCATCGCGACCATGGTCGTGATCGCCGTGCTGTACATCGCGGTGAACTTCGCCCTGACCACCTTCGCCTCCTGGCTGGAGAAGCGTCTGCGGAAGTCGAAGAAGGGCACCGGCGCCGTGGTGGAGGGCGACGTGGCCGAGGTCGACGCGGGCGGCGCGGCCGGCGTGGGCAAGGCTCCCTGACGCCCGGTCAGTACACTGGCGTGACACGTGTGGTGCGGCGGAACTCTTTCCGCCGCACCACACGGCGTTGTCGCCGCCTGCGTCACTTGACGCAGGCACCTCCAGTGGGTTGCATACGTTCTGTGATCACATACCGGACATCGGGAGCCGCGCCATGGACCCGGTGATCGTCGTCGGCGCGGGGCCCGTCGGGCTGTCCACGGCCCTTGCCCTGGCCGGCCAGGGCGTGCCCTGCGTCGTGCTGGACGAAGGGCCCGGCAAGGACGAACCGCGCCCGGCCCGCACCGTCGTCCTGCACGCCGACACGGCGGCCATGGCGCACCGGCTGGGCTGTGCGACGCTGCGGGACGAGGGGGCGTACTTCGCCGCCTGGCGCACCATGCGGCGCAGCCGTCCCGCCCAGCGGATCACGTTCGACGACGGCCCCGCCCCGCTGCACCTGCCGCAGCACGCCCTGACGCGCGGCCTGCGCGACGCGGCCGCCGCGCACCCGCTCGTGCAGCTGGTCACCGACAGCAAGCTGGACTCCCTGGAACAGGACGACCGGGGGGTCACCGCACACACCCGCGGCGCGGAGACCACGTGGTGGCGCGGAAGTTACCTGGTCGGCTGCGACGGCGCCCGCTCCACCGTCCGCAAGCTGCTCGGCATCCGCTTCCCGGGCCGCACCGCCGTGGAACGGCACGCCGTCGCCGCCCTGCGCACCGAACTGCCCTGGCCCGGTGAGGCGTTGCTGCACCGCAGCCCGCCGCAGGAGGTCACCTCGCGGCCACTGCCCGACGGGGTGTGGCGGCTGGACTGGCTGCTTCCGGCCCGCGGAGAGCTCGTTACTCCCGACGCGCTGGTGACCCTCGTACGGGACACCCTCGCGGTGTGGTGCGGGGGCACGACTCCCCCGTACGACCTCCTCGACACCGGGGTCCACACGCTGCACCACCGGCTCGCGCGCCGCTGGCGCGACGGCCGCGCGTTCCTCGCCGGGGACGCCGCCCACCTGCTGGGCGCCCTCGGCACCCAGGGGGTCGAGGAGGGGCTCCGGGACGCCGAGAACCTCGCGTGGAAGCTGTCCCTGGCCTGGCACCAGGGAGCGTCCGAGGCGCTGCTCGACAGTTACGAGGGCGAACGGCGCACGGCGGTCGCGGCCCGGCTGCGCGCCGCCGACCAGGCGATGTCCGCGCTGCGGTCCGCGGGCGCCCTGCGCACGTACCTCCCCGGCTCGGCGCGGTCCGCCGAGTCCCTCCTGACCGACGGGCACCTGGGGCGGGGGGCGCTGGGCGCGGCGCCGGCGTACGCCCCACCGGTGGCCGTACGAGAGGTCCCGACGGCCACGGAACCGGGCGGTCCGGTGGCGAACGTGCCGGTGACCGCGCCGGACGGGTCGACCGTGCCGCTGCGCGACCTGCTGGGACAGGGCCGGCTGCTGGTGGTCCTGGTCGCCCCGGGCACCGGTGTCTGGGACCGGCGCCACTGGCTCGGCGCCGGGCTGATGCCCCGCCTCGCGGCCGCGGTGAGCGCGCTGCCGGTGCGCACCGATCTGCTCGTCGCGGACGGCTATCCGGGTACCCCGGCGCACACCGTGCTGCTGGTGCGCCCGGACGGGCACCTGGCGGCGACCTTCGCCGGGGTGCGTCCGGCAGAGCTGTACGAGGCGGCGGATTCGGTGCGGGCGGGCGCGCCCTCGTCCCGGGTGCCCGCGCCCTCGGCCGCCACGCCGCCGTCCGTGGTGGTCGATTGACCGCCCGCGGCGCTCGTGGTTCACTCGCGGACATGACCGGCAATGACGTGCGCCTGTGGCGGAGGGTCCACATGGACCTGCTCCGCTACGCGGGCTGCGTGTGTCGCCCTTCCTGCTGATTCGCCCTTCCCTCCGCGCGCCCCGTGCCGTCACCGGCCTGCGCGCACTTCCGCGAACCCCAGGAACGGTCCCCTTCCATGCCTGCACCGTCCGCGCAGTCTGCGCTGTCCGCACCCGTATACGCCCCGAAGCAGGCCCCCGAACAGGTCCTGCAACAGGCCCTCGAGACCGGGCCCGTACCGGCCGGGGGCCCCACGGCTGCCGAACTCCTCGACTTCGCCCTGCGTACCGCCACCGACCCCGAGATCGTGTCCTCGCTGCCGCTCGACCCGCAGGGCCGTACCTGGATCCGGCTGGACGGGCCGTCGGGCAGCGAGGCGTGGCTCATCGGCTGGCCGCCGGGCACGGGTACCGGCTGGCACGACCACGCCGAGTCGCGGGGCGCGTTCGCCACCGCCCGCGGCCGGCTCACCGAGCACTCGCTGGCCGTACGCCTGCCCGCGGAGGGCTGGCAGTCGCTGGAGCTCGCCCCCGGACTGGACCGCAGCCGCAGCCTGGGCGCGGGCACGGGGCGGGCCTTCGGGGAGCACCACGTCCACGAGGTCCTCAACGACTCCCCGGCCGAGCACGCGGTCTCGGTGCACGTGTACTACCCGCCGCTCCCCCTGATCCGGCGGTACAGCCGCAGCGGTCCGGTCCTCAGCCTGGAGCACGTCGAGCGTCCGGCGGACTGGCAGTGAGCGCCCCGGTCGGCATCGACGAGCTGCTGGAGCGGGTCCGCGCGGGCTACACCCGCCTCGATCCGCGGGAGGCGTACGCCGCTTCCCGGGCCGGAGCCCTGCTGGTGGACATCCGCTACCAGGCCCTGCGGGACCGGGACGGCCTGATCCCCGGCGCGCTGGTGGTCGAGCGCAACGAACTGGAGTGGCGCCTGGACCCCCAGGGCAGCCACCGCGCCCCCCAGGCCACCGGCCACGGGCTCCAGGTGGTGGTGATCTGCAACGAGGGCTATGCCTCCAGCCTCGCCGCGGCCTCCCTCCACGCCCTGGGTCTGCACCGCGCGACGGACCTGGCGGGCGGCTTCCAGGCCTGGAAGTCGGCCGGCCTGCCGGTGGCCGCTCCCTGACCCGCCCGGCGCCTCGACCCCCCTACCCCGGGTGGTCCAGGTCGTCGGCGTCCTCGCCCTCCGCTTCCAGGGCGCGGCGGACCACCCGCAGGGCCATGCCCTCCGGGTATCCCTTGCGGGCGAGCATCCCGGCCAGGCGCCGGATCCGCTTGTCGCGCTCCAGGCCCCGGGTGGCGCGGAGCTTGCGCTCGACGAGCTCGCGGGCGGTGTGCTCCTCCTGGTCGGAGTCCAGCTGTTCCAGGGCCTCTTCCACGAGGGTGGCGTGCACCCCCTTGGTGCGGAGCTCCTGCGCGAGGGCCCGGCGGGCCAGGCCCCGGCCGCGGTGCCGGGACTCGACCCAGGCCCCGGCGAACGCGGCGTCGTCGATCAGGCCCACCTCCTCGTACCGGGAGAGGACCTCGTGCGACACCTCCTCGGGAATGCCCCGCTTGTGCAGGGCGTCCGCGAGCTGGCGCCGGGTGCGCGGGCTGCCCGTGAGCAGGCGCAGGCAGATGGCCCGCGCCTGCTCTTCAGGGCTCTGGGGCGGCAGTTCCTGGCGGCCTTCACGGCCGCCGCGGTCCCTGCCGCCCCTTTCCTGCTCCCGCACGGGTCAGCTCTTGGCCACGGCGGCCTTGGCCGTCGTCTTTGCCTTCGAGGCGGGCGCGGGCACGGCCGCGGCATCTGCGGGCGCGGCCTCGGCAGCAGGAGCGTCAGCGGCGGCGTCCTTGCGGACCCCCACGCCCAGCTTCTCCTTGATCTTCCGCTCGATCTCGTTGGCGAGATCCGGGTTGTCCTTCAGGAAGTTGCGGGCGTTCTCCTTGCCCTGGCCGAGCTGGTCGCCCTCGTACGTGTACCAGGCGCCGGCCTTGCGCACGAAGCCGTGCTCCACGCCCATGTCGATCAGGCCGCCCTCGCGGCTGATGCCCTGGCCGTAGAGGATGTCGAACTCGGCCTGCTTGAACGGCGGCGCGACCTTGTTCTTGACGACCTTGACGCGGGTGCGGTTGCCGACCGCGTCCGTGCCGTCCTTGAGGGTCTCGATACGGCGGATGTCGAGGCGCACGGACGCGTAGAACTTCAGCGCGCGGCCACCGGTGGTGGTCTCCGGCGAGCCGAACATCACGCCGATCTTCTCGCGGAGCTGGTTGATGAAGATCGCGGTGGTCTTGGACTGGTTGAGCGCACCGGTGATCTTCCGCAGCGCCTGGCTCATCAGGCGGGCCTGCAGACCCACGTGCGAATCGCCCATCTCGCCCTCGATCTCGGCGCGCGGCACGAGGGCCGCGACGGAGTCGATGACGATCAGGTCGAGGGCACCGGAGCGGACGAGCATGTCCACGATCTCCAGCGCCTGCTCGCCGGTGTCCGGCTGCGACAGGATGAGGTTGTCGGTGTCGACGCCGAGGGCCTTCGCGTACTCGGGGTCGAGCGCGTGCTCGGCGTCCACGAAGGCCACGGTGCCGCCGGCCTTCTGCGCGTTGGCCACGGCGTGCAGGGTCAGGGTCGTCTTACCGGAGGACTCCGGCCCGTACACCTCGATCACGCGGCCGCGGGGCAGCCCGCCGACGCCGAGGGCGATGTCCAGCGCGGTCGACCCGGTGGGGATGACCTCGATGGGGTCGTTCGGCTTGTCGCCGAGGCGCATGACCGCACCCTTGCCGAATTGCCGTTCAATCTGTGCGAGCGCGGCGTCGAGAGCCTTCTCGCGGTCGGTGCCTGCCATGGGTTCCACCCGGTTTGCTTGAGTCGATCGCTTCACGCCATTGACGCTAATGCCTGCCACTGACAATGCGCCTCCACGACCGGTTCGGCTGTGGATAACTCATCAGAATGGATGTTCGATTTCCGTGTCAAGCGCACCACGCCGCCCCGCGCGACGCGCCAGGCGCGCCAGGCGTGCCATCGTGGTGCCATGGCCATCGAGGTACGCCCGGCTTCCGTCTTCGAGGACGTCCGCAGCCTGGTCGGACCCAAGTCTCCCGGAGCCAACGTCTGCTGGTGCCTGAGCTACCGGATCCCGTCCAAGCTCAACAACGATCTCCGCGGACCGGCCCGCGGCGAGTACGTCGCCGGCCTGTGCCGCAGCCGGCTCCCGCCGGGGGTGATCGCCTACGAAGGGGACGAGCCGGTCGGCTGGGCCGCCGTGGCGCCGCGCGCGGACACCTCCTTCGCGCACAGCCGCAAGATCCCGCACGTCGACGACCTGCCGGTGTGGTCCCTGTGGTGCATCCGCGTCCGCCCGGGCCACCGCAAGAAGGGGATCTCGCACGCCCTGATCGCCGGCGCGGTCGAGTTCGCCCGCGCTCACGGGGCGCCCGCGGTCGGGGCCTACCCCCTCGACAACGGCGACGCCCGGGTCGACCTGACGATGGCGTACGCCGGGCTCCGCAAGAACTTCGAGCGTGCCGGGTTCGCGCATGCCGCCGACACCACCTCCGTCCTGGCGGGCCACCCCCGCGTCCTGATGCGGCTCGACCTGGCCGGCGGCCCGGCCGCCCCGGAGTCGGGCGACCAGGCGACATCCAACTGACAACCACAGGTTGACACCCGCTCAACTGTCAACCTAGGGTTGCATCCATGACGAACCCTTCCGTGGAACCCGTTCGCATGACCAACCCGGTCCGCCTCGACGACCTCATCGAGGCCATCAAGAAGGTCCACACCGACACCCTGGAGCAGCTCAGCGGCGCCGTGGTCGCCGCCGAAGCGCTGGGGGACGTCGCCGACCACCTCATCGGCCACTTCGTCGACCAGGCCCGCCGCTCCGGCGCCTCCTGGACCGACATCGGCCGCAGCATGGGCGTCACCCGCCAGGCCGCGCAGAAGCGCTTCGTGCCCAAGCCCGACAAGGAGGGCGACGCCGCCCTCGACCCCCAGGCGGGCTTCGGCCGCTTCACCCCCCGCGCCCGCAACGTCGTCGTGGTCGCCCAGAACGAGGCCCGCGCCGCCGGAAACACCGAGATCCGCACGGAGCACCTGGTCCTCGGCCTGCTGGCCGAGCCCGAGGGCCTCGCGGCCTTCGCGCTGACCGCCCAGGGGGTCGCGGCAGACGCCGTACGCGCCGCGGCGACCGCGACCCTGCCCCCGGCGGCGGCGGACGTCCCCGACCTCATCCCCTTCGACGCGTCCGCGAAGAAGGCCCTGGAGCTCACCTTCCGCGAAGCCCTGCGCCTCGGCCACGGCTACGTGGGCACGGAGCACATCCTCCTGGCCCTCCTGGAGCTGGAGCACGGCGAGGGCCCGCTGACCGGCCTCGGCGTGGAGAAGGACGCCGTCGAGACCACCGTCACCGAAGCCTTGGCCACCGCACTCGGCGGCGAGGCCGGGAAGTAGAGGCGTCCGCGTCCCGCGTCAGCTCGTACCGCTTCACGTACGCGCCGAGGAACGCCTGCAGCGTGGCGACGGCCGGGATCGCGATGAGCGCCCCGACCGCGCCCAGCAGGGCGGTGCCCGCGATGACCGAGCCGAAGGCCACCGCCGGATGGATGTCGACGGTCTTCGAGGTCAGCTTGGGCTGCAGGACGTAGTTCTCGAACTGCTGGTAGACCACCACGAATCCGAGGACGTACAGCGCGTACCAGGGATTGACCGTGAAGGCGATCAGCATCGGCAGCGCGCCCGCCAGATAGGTGCCGATGGTGGGGATGAACTGGGAGACCAGCCCCACCCACACGGCGAGGGCGGGCGCGTACGGCACTCCGAGGACCACCAGCAGGATGTAGTGCGCGATGCCGGAGATCAGCGCCATCAGCCCGCGCGAGTAGAGGTAGCCGCCCGTCTTGGTGACGGCGATCTCCCAGGCCCGCAGCACCTCGGACTGCTTGGAGGGCGGCAGTACGGAGCACAGCGCGCGCCGCAGCCGCGGCCCGTCGGCGGCGAAGTAGAAGGAGAACAGTCCGATCGTCAGCAGCTTGAACAGCCCGCCGAGCACGGTGGCGGACACGTCGAGCACGCCGGTCGCGCTGTTCTGCACGTACTTGCGCAGCCAGTCGGAGCGCAGCAGGCTGTCCTGGATCTCCAGCCGGGACAGCTCGGTGTGGAAGGTGGCGTTGATCGAGCTGATCACCGAGTCGAGGTAGCGTGGGAAGCCCTCCACCATCTCGATGATCTGCCCCGCGAGCATCGAGCCGAGCAGCGCGAGGAAGCCGGCGGACGCGACGAACACCCCGAGGAACACCAGGAAGGTGGCGAGTCCGCGGCGCATGCCATGGGCCGCCATCCGGGAGACCGCGGGTTCGATCGCGAGCGCGAGGAAGAACGCGATCAGGATGTTGACGAGCAGCCCGATCAGCTGGTGGAAGGCCCAGCTGCCGAGCTGGAAGCATGCGACGAGGGCCAGTACGAGGACCACGGCCCGCGGCAGCCAGCGCGGCATCCGGGCCCCTTCCCCGCCGGGGGCCGCGGCGGCCGGGGGGATTCCGGCCCCCGCGGACCCGGCCTGCGGGCCCACGGCGGCGTCGGCCGGCCCGGCGGCAGGTCCGGCGGGGGCGACGGGTTCGGCGGCCGGGCTGCCGGGTCCGGCGGGTCCGGCGGGCGCTGCCTGCGAGGCGGGGCCGGCCGGCCGCGGCTGTGTCACGCCGGGGGCGTCTGTGGACTGATCGGTCGTCGTCTCATCACTGGCTGCCACGCCGCCAAGTCTGTCCCACCGGCGGCCCGTACCGCGAAAGCGCTGCCTCCCGCCCGTCCGGGGACGGTGCCCACCACGCGGAAGCGGCGGGCGCGCAAGCGGCGGGCGCGCAAGCAGTGGGCGCGCATGGTCCGCCCGCGCGGCAGGATGCGGGCCCGCCCCGCCGGGCGTCAGCGCAGCGAGGCCGGCACGTCCATCGCCGAGCAGACCGCGCGCCACACGTCCTTGGCCTCCCAGCCGGCTTCCAGCGCCTGGTGGACGGTCCGGCCGCCCAACTCCGCCATGACGTGGTCGCGCGCGAAGGAGTCGGCGTAGCCCGCTCCGAAGTGCTCGGCCATCCGCTCCCAGAAAATCGTCAACCGCATGCCCCCAGTATCCCGCCCCGGGAGAGTGCACCGGCCGCGTTCGCCCCTCTCCGCCGCTCCACCGCGTCCTACGTTGCACGCATGCCTGGAGACGAAGCTTCCCCGCCGAGCCCGCTGGCCCGCGCCGAGCAGTTCATCTGGCTCACGGCGCGGGTGCTGGAGCAGCGGCGGTTCGCGTTCCACTTCCTCGGAGGAGAAGCCGACCCGGTGGACACCGCCCTCGGCTCCTACCTCAACGACGACGGCGGCTACGGGCACGCCCTCGATCCGGACCTGCGCGGCCCGCTCAGCCAGCCCCTGCACTGCGCGCACGCGCTGCGCGTGCTGGACAGCCTGGGCCGCTGCGCCGGGCAGCGCGTGGAGCGGCTCTGCGGCCACCTGACCCGGGCCTCCACTGCGGAGGGTGCCCTTCCGGTGGTCTCGCCGGCCCCGCGCGGCTATCCGGCCGCCCCGTACCACCCGGTGTACGACGACCCGCCGGGCGAGCTGCTGACCACGGGGCCGGTGGTGGGCCTGCTGCACCGCAACCGGGTCTGGCACGCCTGGCTCTTCCGGGCCACGGACTTCTGCTGGGACCGGATCGAGAACATGCGCCAGTCCCATCCGTACGAGGTCCAGAGCGCAGTGGCCTTCCTCGACGGGGTCCCCGACCGGGCCCGCGCCGCGGCGGCCGCGGACCGGCTGGGGCGGCTGGTGCGCGAGCGGAACCTCGTGGTGCTCGATCCGTGGCGGCGCTCGCAGCACCCGTTGTCCCCCGGCTACGCGCCGGGCGAGCACCTGTACGCGTACGACGTCGCGCGCCGCCCGGAATCGCTGGCCCGCAGCTGGTTCACGGACCGGGAGATGGCCCGGGCGCTGGATTTCCTGGCCTGCGAGCAGCAGCCGGACGGCGGCTGGCCGGTGCGCCGCCGCGCCTGGGCGCCGGGCAGCTCGCTGGAGCGGCGGCCGATCGCCACGCTGGAGGCCCTGCTGACGCTGCGCGCGTACGGGCGGCTGCCCGCCGCGGTCAGCCCCCGAGGGCCCGTACCCCCGCGGTGACGAGGACGGCGGCCGCGACCACGAGCAGGAACGGCGCGCGCAGCAGCAGGGCGAGCCCGGCGGCCGCGAGCCCGGCGGCGCGGGCGTCGAGGACGAGCGCGCTGCCGCTGCTGAAGGTCTGCTGGGCGGTGAGCGCCGCGAGCAGCGCGACGGGCAGCAGGGCGGCGAGCCGGCGCACGAGGGGCCGTTCCAGGGCCCCGGCGGGGACGAGCAGTCCGGCGAGCTTGACGGCGTAGCAGCCGAGGACGGTCAGGGCGATGGCGATCCACACGTTCACGAGCGGCGTCCCTTCATCCACAGCACGGCGGGCGCGGCCAGCGCGGCGATCAGCACGGGCACCCCGGCGGGCAGCACGGGCAGGAATCCCAGCCCGAGGACGAGCGCGAGGGCGGCGACGGCCCGCTCGGTGGCGGTCTTGAGCATCGGCGCGAGGAGGGCGAGGAACACGGCGGGTCCGGCTGCGTCCAGCCCCCACGCGGCGGTGTCACCGATCGCCTCGGCACCCAGCGCCCCGAGCAGGGTGGTGAGGTTCCACAGGACGTAGAGGCTGAGCCCGGTGACGGTGAAGCCGAGCCGGGCGGACCTGCGGTCGGGCTGGGCCAGCGCGACGGCGGTGGTCTCGTCGATGACCCAGTGCGCGGCGAGCGGCCGTACGGCGCGCGGCAGCGCGAGCAGCTGCGACAGCCGCAGCCCGTAGAAGGCGTTACGCGTGCCGAGGAAGAAGGCCCCGGCGGCGGCGGTGAACGGATTGCCGCCGGCCGCCAGTGCCCCGACCAGCGCGAACTGCGAGGCGCCGGTGAAGACGAGCAGGCTCAGCACGCAGGCCTGCAGCACGCTGATCCCGGCGCCCGCGGCGGTCACGCCGAACGCGAAGCCGGACAGGCCGACGGCGACCCCCACCCCGAGTGCGTCGCGTACGACGGCGGCGCGCGGCCGCCCGGGTGCCGTCGGGGTCTCCCGCGTACCTGCCCCTGTGATCATGCGCTGTTCTCCCACGCCCCGACGCTATGCGGGGCGCGGCTGAGCCGTCTTGTACGTTCTTGCGCGCCCGGCACCGTGGCCCCGTGCACTGATCGTCGGCGGCCGGCCGGCGGCCCGTGGACTAGGGGGTGTCTGACGGAGGTCCGCGGCGTCGCGGTGCCCGGCACGCACTCTCGCCGCACCGGCCGAAAGCCCAAGTACGTCCAGTACGGGGGC